>CAJFOH010000132.1 GCA_904395845.1 uncultured Lachnospiraceae bacterium | reverse complement strand
GCAATATGATTGGCTTCTAACACAACTACTTCTTTCCCTTCTTTTTTTAATAAATAAGCAGTTAGAATTCCTGCCATACCAGCTCCTATCACAGCTACTTCCGTTTCTATCTCTTGTTGCAATCTCTCTCCATGGGGAATATTACAAGTTTCTCTCCAAAGTGTTTCCATATATCGCTCCTTACCATTTTTTTCTTATTATCCCCTTTATTTTCTCATTCATACAAACTATCCAATGGTTTCTGTTAGATAAATAAAAAACTTCTTTTTATTTTCTTAAAATTTTATAGAAATGAAAAAATATATATTTCTTATTTATTACATCTTTTTTAATTTTTTATTTTCTTATTGATTTTTTCCACTTATTGTACTAATCTTAAATTACTAATATGATAAGAAACACGAAATACTTATTATCACAAAAGATTTTACTTTTAATTACAAGGAGATAACTTATGAAACACAAAGAATTTGTAAAACTTTTTTTCACACTTTTAACATTCATTGTACTTATATTCGGATATTTTCATTTCGCCATTGGAATCAATTCCAATACTATTTCTTCTTCTGAAGCTTCTGGAGAACTGCAAGTAGCTGCTACCTTAGATCCAACAAGTGATTCTACCAGTACTGATACCGTAGAAAGTACTTTAGAAAATTCTATAGAATCTAGTTCATCTGAGCCTATGGAAACTACACCAATGCCAGAGTCTTCTGCTACTTTTACAGAGCCTGTACCTAATAAAGTGGCCTATCTTACCTTTGATGATGGCCCAACAGACCATACACCACAACTACTTGATATTTTAGATCAATATCAAGTAAAAGCTACTTTTTTTATTACAGGTCAATTTTTAAATGAGAGTGAACTAATTACACAAATTCAGGATATGGTTAATCGTGGACATCAAGTTGCTGTACATACATTTTCACACCAATATAAATATATTTATGGCTCCGTAGATAATTTTCTTTCCGATTACAATCAGATGGATGATATTATTTTAAAAGCAACTGGCAATCGAAGTAAATTGTATCGTTTTCCTGGTGGAAGCAATACTCCATTAAATGCAGCGGTTCGTGATAGTATAAAATCCATTCTTAGTCAAAAAGGGGTAATTTACTTCGACTGGAATGCCTATGATGGAGATTGCGATGGATTAACTGGAGAAGCACTTATAAAACAAGCTATAACACAAAGTTTTCGCCATGACTCTGCTATTTTATTGATGCATGACTTACCTGATTTCCAGTTTGTACTTGATGCCCTTCCATCTATTATTACACAACTAAGAAATTCAGGATATTCTTTTGCAACACTAGATGAAACTGTACCACCTGTGCAATTTAAATAAATCAAATAATAAATATGTAAAACCGACCTCATTTTTCGATTAAAATCTAACTTTGAGATCGGTTTTTCTAATAGACAACACTTTATGTTATAATTACATGTAACTATTTTATTTATATCTTTCTTGTTGCCTCATATACAATTCTATTTTCCTTTTTTGGAATTACAATTAACAAAATCATAGCAATCATGCTAACTCCACTTAATAAAACGGTAACTGCTCGGTATGGCAGATATGTTCCTAAAATTCCTGCCGCTAATTGAAAGAGAATTCCACCAATAGCAAATATTACTTGAAAAAGTGCCTGTACTCTTGCTCTCATATCAGCAGACAAATAACTTTGTACTGCAACCTCTCGAATCGTTGCACTGGTTGAGCCAAGTGCACCGCAGAGAAAACGATTTACAAGCATCAGTGGATATGGTAAAAATAGTAATATACTATCCATTACATTGTAAAAGCCATATACAAATTTGGTAAAAAGATAACGCTTTTTCACTGGTATTTCCTTCTTATATTGTAGCGTTCCTCCAATTACTCGCCCAATCATTTCTACACTTTTTAAAAAACCAAGCATTACAACTGTAAATATAGGCTGTGTCTGATAATAAGCTTGTGTCATAATAGATACTCCTTCACCAGCACCTGATGTAATACTCATGTAAGTATAAATATTTCGTATCCCCTTTTCTTTCTTGATATAGATAAATCCTTCTTTTAATTCTTTCATATAATCTTTTATGGTTATACTTCTATGTGAGTGTGTATCTCCCTCTAAAATTCTACTCTCTAGTACAAAGGAAATCAACGTTAGTATAGCAACAAACAAAAAGATTTGACTTATAGATACATACTCATAAAGTACGGTAGTAATTGGTGCCATAGCAATAATAATAACTGGATAAATGGTTCCACTTACTGCATATCCCTTTTGTTCCATTCCCACAGGAATTAGGTCAGGATACCACGCATTATAGCTTAACCGAGAAATAACAGAAATCGTTGCCACTACTAATGTAAATATTACATATAAAACATAATAAAAATCAAATAACATGGTCCATATTCCCATTGCAAGATAAACCAAGACTAAAGCACCATCTGTGATTAATAGCCACATCTTTTTCTTTGTTTTATCAATGATAGGTGCAATCAAAACAGGTAACACAATATCAGGAAGCATTCCACAAACTAAAATAATGGAGGATAAAAGTGTAGATTGTGTATAGTCAAAAACAAGTAGACTAATAGGAAGATTCATAGCCTCTCCTCCAATAGCAGATAGAATGGTTGATATTGTAATAAGAGTAAAATTCTTTGTCCATAGCGTAGGATTTTTCTTCTCTACTCTATTTTTTGTGTTCTTTTTCATACTTTCTTTTTTTCCTTTCTTAACTTTTATGCCTTTACTATATCAGTAAAATTAATAAGAAGCTATTTGTTTTTATTGAGAAATTCATTATATATTTTCCTAATTAAAAGACTAATTTTTTTATTTTTCCAGAAATTTCTCGTTCAAACTCCAATGCCTTTTTATACTTTCTTTGACTGCAATAAATATCAAGAAGGACATCTTTATAAAAATATACATATCCAAAATGCATATCTTTTTTCAGTCTATCTAACAATTGTTCCATTAATAATAGGCTTTCATATTCCTCTCTATAATCTTCTCTTAACTCCATACATACTTCTTCTAAAATAATTTGTTCCATACACTCTTTGTTATCAATTTCTCTTTCTTTTTGATTCACATATGTTTTCATACACTCAATATAACACCTAGATTTTTCTTTTTCTCCCTTTCGTATGTACGCCAATGCTAATTTTTGATTAATATAAAAATCACGCTCCAAATAATTGGTTTGATCTTGCTCTAATTCTTTATTACACCCATCAATTTTTAATTCATAAAACTGTTTTGCTTTCTTTAAATATCCGATTCCTTCTTCATACTGTTTTAAACATAGAAAAACTGCTCCCATATTATAATAAATAAAAGTGATTATATGCTCCCATATGGTATTCTTTGCTAACTGAATACTACGATTATAGTAAGATATCATCATTTCTTCCAAATTAAGACAGGCATAGGCAGTACCAATAAAGAAATAGCAACTAATTAGCGAATAAACACACCCCTCTTCTAATGCTTGGTTGATACATTTTGTTTCCATATGTTGTATTTTCCCATATTCTCCTAACTCTAAATAACACTCCATAATACGTATTAAAACAAAACTTTCTTTTAATTTGTCATATGCTTTTTCAAGCAATGGAATTCTTTCCTCTAAAGGAGATTCAAGTCCTTGTAACAAACAATAAATCCCCTGTTGTCTATCATTCATAATCTCAAAAAATGGTTCTAGGTCTTGATAATCTCCTTCCTCCTCCATTGCTTCTATCAATCGAAACTCTATGGCTAATTTGCTATACATCAAATAGTTTTTCTTCTTTTTTAATGAATTATATATTTCCTCTTTTTCTGTGGCATATTTTAAACATTGCCAATACTGTTGTAACAAATTATTACACTCATCTAACATCTCTGGCTCATTATAATAAGTAATCCCTAATTTTTTTAGTAATTTACTTACTAATTCTTCATCTGGACACACCTTACACTTTTCTATTTTACAAAGATAGCTAGGAACACAAATTCCATAACTAACTTCTCTTTGATCTCTTTTTTGTTTCATCCGTTCTAAACGTATTAGTACCCCAAAATAGTACATTTCCTCCATCATAAATTCCTCTCCTTAATAAGAAAAACCAGCTTTCACTGGTTTTTCTTATTATCTATTTGTTATGGACTACTCTCTTTTTTTTATCCATTTTGTTGAACAAACATTTCATCCACTTGTAAATTTGTCCCATCTGCCGCCGTAGTAGCTAATACATCACAGCGTTCATTTTCAGGATGGCCATTATGTCCCTTTACCCATACAAATGTTACGTCATGTGGCTCTTTTGCTTGCAGCATACGCTTCCAAAGGTCTACATTTTTCACTGGTTCATTTTTTCCACGTTTCCAACCTTTTTTTATCCAACCATCAATCCATTTTTCATTAAAGGCTTTAATCACATATTGAGAGTCAGAATATAAAGTAACTTTGCAAGGACGATTTAAAGCCTCTAATCCTACAATAACAGCCATCATTTCCATACGATTGTTTGTTGTTTTTTCATAACCACCTGATAGCTCTCTTTCATGTAATTGGCCTTTTCCATCTATATACTGAAGAATGGTTCCATATCCTCCTGGTCCATCTGGATTCCCCCTTGCTGAACCATCGGTAAATATTTTCACTTCCATAAATTATCTCATATTCCTTTCTTATCATTACTTGTTTCCTATTTTTATACATGTTATTTTTCTGCCTTTAGAATTCCTTTGTTAACTGTGTTAACTTTGCCAACTTTGTTAACTGTGTTAACTTTTTAAACATATTACTTTTGCTTCCTTATAACGTCCAAACTCCCTCATTTAAAAAGCGGTTGGCTGTTTCTTCTGCTTGCGCAATAACTGTTTTATCATATCCCATAATTGCAAGCAACTTAATAGCATTTCTTGTAGTCGCTCTACCTTTAAATAATTGGTAATTGAAAAGTACGTCGTCATCGGCAATTTCCTCTTGGAAATGATAATTGGAGTAATATTCTTCTAACAAATGAGTAAGCTCAATGTCATGAGTGGCAGCAAAACACATAGCACCGTCTTTTGCCAAGGTTAATAAAATTCTTGAAGAAGCAGCAATACGTTCTACTGTATTGGTTCCTCGTAATACTTCGTCTACAAAGCATAAAATAGGATATTTACTACTATCTGCATCCATAATTCTCTTTAAAGACTTAATTTCTACCATATAGTAACTTTCATTTCCTTGCAAATTATCTTTTAATGCCATGGAAGAATATACTTTATAAAAATTACCTTCATAACTTGTTCCTAACACAGTATAAATCGTTTGTGCCAAAATTGCATTGATTGCAACTGTCTTTAAAAAGGTTGACTTTCCAGATGCATTGGAGCCAGTTAGTAATACAGAACGATTTTCTTTGATTGTGTTTGGAACTGGATTAGAAATTAATGGATGATATACTTGTTCCATTGTTAAAGAAATCTCTTTTCCTTCCTTTAATACTGGCTTACAATAATATTCTACAGATTTTCGGTAGGAAGCAACAGCAATGAAAGCCTCTAACTCACCTAATAACTCCATTGCTTCATCAATTTTTCCAATTTCCCTTTGAACTTTATTTAAAATATTATTAAACTTAATTAGGTCAACATGAAACAACATTCTAATATAGTCCATAATAATATCTGCTGGATTTCCACTAAATTTATCTGTTGAACCAATATAAGATACATCTTTACGAATGGACTTTAAAGATTTTGCAATTTCACGAAATCGTGTTAAATAGCTTTCTAACTCTTTTTCATTGTGCTTTCCTAATCGTTCACAACAATCTACCAAACGAACAGCTGCACCAATGGATATAAAATATGGCTCAACATTCCCTTTTTCTTTATAATAAGTAAGAACGTTATAAACTAATGTTCCAATCAGTGCTACAATACCAATGGCTGGATTTAGTGCAAGTAACACGATAGACATAACAACTAAAGCAATTTGCAAATAATGTCCCAAGTTACTACCTTTTTTTAAATTAACGAAATTTTCAATATAATCCACCAATGCATACTTTTTTGTTTGCCCTATTTTTGCTAAGTCTAACTGATAAGACGTTCTAATGGCATCATTGGCTGTAAAATATTCCATTAACCTATCACGTTCTTTTAATGTTTTTTCATCAAAACAAGGAGTACGAAGCATTTTGTATAAATATTCTGCTCCAGTAGAAGATTGGGTGTTGTTAATTTCTAAAAACACAGAATCCATATCCAAATCATTCCATGTAATATCATCAATTACAAATTCCCCATCTTTTTTTCTCTTTTTATAATAATGAGTAAGGGCTTCAAACTCATCATATTCATACTCTTTTTTTACAGGATTTCCCCATGCTTGTTTGATTTTATAGAGTAACTTGGCTCGTCTATTTTTTTCACTTGTAATTGCTTGATATATAATAACAACTACAATAGCGATTCCTAAACCAAGGTAAATATATTGTTTCATAGTTCATTTCCTTTCTCTTGTATTTGCAATCAATAAATTATCTTATAAACCTACTTTTGTTTTTCTATTTTTCATAGCAGACTTTTCATAATTTTATTACGTTTAGTAATTATAATTGACAACGTTTTGCAATTTTATTTGCCATTTCATAAACTTCTTCTTTTTCTATTCCAATAAAAAACTTACCATTATGATATAATATCTTACCATTTACCATAGTTAACAGGACATTTTGTTTGCTACCACTATATACAATGTTTTTCTTAATATTATGAATTGGTTGCATATTTGGTTGTTGCAAATCTAATACAATAATATCTGCTAGTTGACCTTTGGATATGGTTTTGCAATTTTCTAGTCCCATAGCTTCTGCACCTTTTATCGTTGCCATTTCTAAAACAATATCACTATCCATAGCCTCTGCTTTTTCTGTTGCTATTTTTTGCAATCCTGTAACTAGAAACATTTCTTTAAATATATCCAAGCAGTTATTACTGGCAGCACCATCAGTACCGATTGCTAGTGAAATTCCTTTTTCTCTCATCCTCGTTAATGGTGCAATTCCACTTGCTAGTTTTACATTAGAAGCTGGATTGGTAATGGCGTACAATCCTTTTTCTTTAAATATGTCCATATCTTCCTCTGTTAAATAATTACAGTGAAATCCTCCACCACCATATTCAAACATACCAATGCTATCAAAATACTTTGTTGGTGTCATTTGATAGCGGTTGATACATTCTAAAACTTCACCCTTTGTTTCAGAATTATGGGTATAAACAGGTGCTTTCTTTTCCCTTGCTAGTATGGCAATTTCCTCAAGCATTTCTTTTGGAGTAGTATATTCTGCATGAAATCCTAACTGCATAGATACTAAATCATTGTATTTTCCACCAGAATACTTATCATACCAATCTTTAAGTTTACTTACTGCTTCTTTTGCTGTTCCAAATTGAGAATTAATTGGTCCACAAAGCACCATACGAAATCCTGTTTCTATGGCAGCTTGTGCAAGCATATCCAAGTTCAAATACATCTCAAAGGAGGAGGTAATACCACTGGTTACATATTCCATAATAGCTAATTTACTAAGCCACTTCATATCTTCTGGCAATAACCTTGCCTCCATTGGAAATACTTTTTCATATAACCACTGGTGCAAAGAAACATCGTCTGCATAAGAACGCAAAAATGTCATAGGTGCATGAGCATGAGCATTTTTAAACCCTGGCATTAGTAAGTTACCCTTTACATCAATTTCCTTATCAAATACTTCTTCTACCAGTTCTTTCTTATGACTATCATAACAAATAACATTCTCAATTTCATGTTCTTTTATCCAAACTTCCCCGAAAAACCACTCTTTCAACTGCCCATCTTCTTTTTCCATAGTTAAAATTCGTCCATTATACATACGAATTCTCATTGAGTCACCCCTTTTACACGCCTAAATTATAAAATCCTTTATGAAGCAACGTTCCAAGTGCATTTCCAAAAAGAGAAAGCACACCATAGGATACAATATATACCCATGCAGATATATTATAAAAAATAAATATGCTAGGGACAAATAATATACATACGATTAATGAATACGCCAAGTGAAAGGAATGTTTAATTCCATAAATTATGGAAGTAAGAAAGCATATGGTTGGTATTATAATTAGCATAGTAACCATAGCAGACCCTGTATCCTGATTTAGCAAAGGAACCATATAAAAATTTAGTAAAGTAACAAATAAATACGGTATCATCTTTTTTAGTGTTTTCATAAATTCACATTCTCCCCTTTTGTAATTTATCTAGGTATTATAACATACTTATTACATTATGTACCAATTGTTGAAATATTTTTTCTTTTTTATCTGCTTCTAATTTTACTTCTTCATGACTTAACGGTTGTGTTCCTATCCCACTTGCCATATTGGAAATAAAGGAAATTCCACCTATTTTCATTCCCATATGATTTGCCACAATTGCTTCGCAAGCAGTACTCATACCTACTGCATCTGCTCCAAGTATTTTAGCCATACGGATTTCACTTGGCGACTCATAAGCTGGTCCTGTAAATTGCAGATAAACGCCTTCTTTCATTGAAATTTGTAACTGTTTCCCACATTCCTTTATTGTATGCTGTAATTCTACATCATAAATATGACTCATATCAGGAAACCTAGTTCCTAACTGTTCTATGTTTTCACCAATTAACGGCGATGGTACAAAACTTGAAATCTGGTCAGTTATTATCATAAAATCCCCAACCTGAAAAGTTTCGTTAACTCCACCTGCTGCATTGGTTAAAAGCAATGTTTCTGCACCTAATAATTTCATTAATCGAATAGGTAACACTACATCTTCCATAGAATAACCTTCATAATAATGCACCCTACCTTGCATAATCACAACTGGCACTTTTTCTACATACCCAAATACAAAACGCCCCTTATGTCCTTGAACCGTAGAAATAGGAAATCCTTCTATCTCATCATATGAGATACTACATTCTATTTGAATGGTGTCTGCATAGTTTCCTAAGCCAGAGCCTAATACTAATGCTACTTTAGGCTTAAAATTTGTTTTTTCTCTAATTGCCTGCAAGCACTGATTTAATTTTTCGTAAACAAAGCCCATTCACATACCTCCTTATTTTTATCTATAATTTTCATTATTTTTACTATAATTGTCTATTTTATCCTTTTTTTTAATAAATATCAATCATTTCTTACTACAAAAATAAGAAAACCTCCTACTCAGTTGTAAGAGGTTGTTTCTTTCTTTTTATAACTACCTTACATGGTTATACAAAACAGTTTGCTTTCATTTTATTTCTTAAATAATAATGCAAATCATACCACCATTACTATCATTCATAACTTTTTGCAACGTTTCTTGTAGTTTTAACTGGCAATCATCGGTCATTTGAGAAATTTTTGTACTAATACCATCATCTACAATTTGTTCAATAGATTTTCCAAAAATATTTGTATCCCAAATTCCCTCGTTACTTGTTCTTGCCGTATCTTTAATATAAGCAATTAAATCATCTGCTTGTTGTTCGCTACCAACGATAGGGGCAATTTCTGTTTCAATATAACTTTTAATTAAATGAATTGATGGGGCTATGGCTTTCATTTTTACTCCATATTTACCACCATGCCTAATAATTTTTGGCTCATCTAATTCAATTTCTTCTCTACTAGGAGTTACCACTCCATACCCTTTGTATTTTACCGTTTCCATAGCAGATTGTATTTTCTCATATTCATTTTTTTGTTTTGCTAATTCTAGCAATGTTTTCATTAATTGATACTCCCCATTAATAGATAACCCTACATAATCACTAATAATTTGATAATAATAGGTATGATCTACTTGAATCTCCAAAGATACTACCCCATTAGAAAGATTCTTTTTTTCTACTAGCACTTGCTTTACATACGGATTATCTGCTATGGTATAACGCTGTTTAATATCTTTCATGTATGTAATGTTAGCAAGAATATTTTTTGACATTTCTACCATTTTTTCTTTCATCCAATGGGTAGTTGGTAAGATTTCAATCCATTTTGGAATATGAAAATCTACTTGTGTAACTGGAAATTCTTGTAATACATCTTCCATAATTCGATTTACATCTTCTTTTTTTAATTGTTCACAGTTGACAGGACGAACATTTACCCCATATTTTTCCTTTAATTCTTTGGCTAATTGAACAGATTCCTCTGAATATGGTTTGATACAATTTAGTAGAATAATAAAAGGCTTTCCTAATTTTTTTAACTCATCCACAGTTTTTTCTTCTGCAACAGCATAACTTTCTCTAGGAATATCACCGATGGTTCCATCTGTAGTTACTACAACTCCAATGGTACTATGATCTGTAATTACTTTTTTTGTTCCAAGTTCTGCTGCTTGTGTAAATGGTATTTCATAGTCAAACCAAGGAGTTTTCACTAATCGCTCTTGCTCATTTTCTTCGTGACCGACTGCCCCATCTACCATATAACCAACACAATCAATCATACGAACACTAACATCTAATCCCTCTGCCACTTCAATCGTAACTGCTTCTTTGGGAATAAACTTTGGCTCTGTTGTCATAATAGTCTTTCCTGACGCTGATTGAGGAAGTTCATCTTTCGTTCTCTC
>CAJFOH010000131.1 GCA_904395845.1 uncultured Lachnospiraceae bacterium | reverse complement strand
TAAATAGAAGCAAAATAATAATAAAAAGGCTTATTTAGTAAATACTTTTTAAGTCATTTAAAATAAAGTTATATAATGAGGAAAGGCAGGGTTATCATCATGCATAAAATTTTAACAGCAAGAAAACTTGCAGAAAACATATTTTGGATGGATGTAGAAGCTCCATATGTAGCAAAAAACTGTCATCCAGGACAATTTTTAATTGTAAAAATGGATGAAAAAGGGGAGCGTATCCCATTAACCATTTGCGATTTTGATAGAGAGAAAGGAACAGTTGCCATTGTATTTCAAATAGTAGGTGCATCTACAAAGAGAATGGCAGAACTAAAAGAAGGAGATTTCTTCCAAGACGTAGTTGGACCACTTGGCTGTGAGTCTGAATTTGTAGAAGAAGATTTGGAAGAATTAAAGAAGAAAAAATACTTATTTGTAGCAGGTGGGGTTGGAACAGCACCAGTGTACCCACAAGTAAAATGGTTTCATGAACATGGCATTGATGTAGATGTGATTGTAGGAGCTAAGACAAAAGACTTAATTATATTAGAAGAAGAAATGAAAGCTGTTGCAGGAAATCTATACATAACAACAGACGATGGAAGTTATGGAAGACATGGTTTAGTTACAAAAGTAATGGAAGATTTGGTACAAGAAGAAGGTAAAACATATGATGTTTGTGTAGCGATTGGACCAATGATTATGATGAAGTTTGCTTGTTTAACAAGTAAAAAATTAAATATTCCAACTATTGTAAGTTTAAATCCAATTATGGTAGATGGTACAGGAATGTGTGGTGCTTGTCGTGTTAGTGTAGGTGGAAAAGTGAAATTTGCTTGCGTAGATGGTCCTGAATTTGACGGACATTTGGTAGATTTTGATGAGGCGATGAAGCGCCAACAAATGTATAAAACAGAAGAAGGTAGAGCAATGCTTCGATTACAAGAAGGGGATACCCATCATGGTGGATGTGGTAACTGTTCTTAATTCTATATATACATAAATAGGATTTCGTAAATAAATGGTATTCCAAGGAATGATATTCAATAGAATAAAATCAAAATATTAGAAAGGCAATATTGGGTGAAATATATGGATGTATTAAAAAAAGTTCCAGTAAGAGAGCAAGAACCAAAGGTGAGAGCAACAAATTTTGATGAAGTTTGTTATGGATACAATGAAGAAGAAGCAAGAGAAGAGGCATCTCG
Source organism: uncultured Lachnospiraceae bacterium (assembly GCA_904395845.1). GTDB lineage: Bacteria > Bacillota > Clostridia > Lachnospirales > Lachnospiraceae > Fimimorpha. Next base: position 2,109 of record CAJFOH010000131.1, on the reverse strand, counting down.
TTGTATTAAATGTAAAAATGCAAGATGTATAGCAGGTTGTCCAGTTTCCATTGATATTCCTAGATTTATTAAAGAAGTAGAAGATGGAAATATAGAAAATGCTTACCATATCATTAGTGAAAGTTCTGCACTTCCAGCGGTTTGTGGTCGTGTTTGTCCACAAGAAACACAGTGTGAGGGAAGATGTATTCGTGGGATAAAAGGAGAGCCTATTTCTATTGGTAAGTTAGAGCGTTTTGTAGCCGATTGGGCAAGAGAACATAACATTGAGCCAGAGCTTCCAAAAGAAAAAAATGGTAAAAAAGTGGCAGTCATTGGTTCAGGTCCAGCAGGGCTTACTTGTGCAGGTGATTTGGCAAAGTTAGGATATGATGTAACTATTTTTGAAGCGCTTCATGACACAGGTGGAGTTCTTCGTTATGGTATTCCAGAATTCCGTTTACCAAAAGACACAGTAGTGGAACATGAAATTGAAAATGTTAAAAAATTAGGTGTTAAAATTGTTTGCAATGTAGTAATTGGAAGAAGTATTACTATTGACCAATTATTGGAGGAAGAAGGATTTGACGCAGTATTTATTGGTTCTGGTGCAGGGCTTCCTAAATTTATGGGAATTCCAGGAGAAAATGCAAATGGCGTATTCTCAGCCAATGAATATTTAACAAGAAATAACTTAATGAAAGCATTTTTAGACGAATACGACACTCCAATTTCCACAGGAAAGAAAGTGGCTGTTATCGGTGGTGGTAACGTTGCTATGGACGCAGCTAGAACAGCGCTTCGACTTGGTGCAGAAGTACATATTGTATATCGTAGAAGTGAGGCAGAATTACCTGCTAGAGAAGAAGAAATTCATCATGCAAAAGAAGAAGGAATTATTTTTGATTTATTAACCAATCCAACGGAAATTTTGGTTGATGATAATGGAAATGTTAAGGGAATGCGTTGTATTAAAATGGAACTTGGAGAGCCAGACGAGTCTGGAAGACGCCGTCCAGTTGAAATAGAGGGTTCTGAGTTTGTACTTGATGTAGATACTGTTATTATGTCCCTTGGTACTTCTCCAAACCCACTCATTTCTTCTACAACAGAAGGTTTGGAAATTAATAAATGGAAATGTATCGTTGCAGAAGAAGAAACTGGAAAGACAACAAAAGAAGGTGTTTATGCAGGTGGAGATGCTGTAATCGGTGCTGCAACAGTAATTTTAGCTATGGGAGCTGGGAAAACAGCTGCAAAAGGAATTCATGAATATTTATCAAATAAATAATAATAGAACAATAAAGCTAGGGAATATTCTCTCTAGCTTTTTGTGTGTGATAAAAATGCAATCTTAGTTTAAGAACAAATTTATAAAAATGATAGGAAGAAACCACAATGTATGTTAAAATGGAACGATAGAGAACGATAAACAATACTTTATCTAATACATTTTTCAAGTGACACAGGATATAAGTACCAATTTAAAACAAATAAAACAAACAATAGGAGAAGATATGAACGTTTTACAAATACAACAAGCAACAAAAGAAGATATTAAGGAAATTGCAAGGATAGAATCGATATGCTTTCCAAAAGAGGAAGCTGCTAGTGAACGTTTCATCAAAGAAAGAGTAGAAACATTTCCAGAAAGTTTTTTTGTTGGTAAAATTGATAATCGTATCATTGGTTTTATTAATGGAGCAGTAACCAATGATAAGACTATTAGTGATGAAATGTTTGAACATGTTCATCTACATAATCCAGAAGGAAATTACCAAATGATTTTTGGATTAGATGTACTACCTGAATATGAAAGAAAAGGTTATGGAAAACAATTAATGATTTATATGATAACAGTAAGCAAAAAGAGAGGAAAAAAAGGTCTTGTTCTTACTTGTAAAGAGCATTTGATTTCCTTTTATGAACAGTTTGGATATCAAGTAGTAGGAAAGTCAGCATCAACCCATGGTGGTGCAACATGGTATGATATGATACTAGAATGTTAGAAGTGATAGGAGTAAATAAGAAATAGTTATGAAAATTACATTAATTACCGTTGGAAAAATAAAAGAGAAATATTGGAATATGGCAATTGACGAGTATGCAAAACGACTTTCTCGCTATTGC
>CAJFOH010000130.1 GCA_904395845.1 uncultured Lachnospiraceae bacterium | reverse complement strand
TTCTATCCACATCTATCTCATATTTTACATTATCCTTTACTAATGTACCCTCATATTTCATTTCCCCCTTATCCTTATCATAGGAAAACTTTACAATGGTTGCTTCTGGTACTTTTTCTAACATAATTTCTTTCGCTTGTTCCTCTGTAATATAGCTACTTGAAATAGTATCTTGTTCTGTTGTAATTACTGATATATTTCCTTTTTGTTCCTGCTCAAACTGAATAATTTCTCCTGTTTTAGCATTTACATCAATTTCATATTCATAATTGTCTTTTACCAATGTTCCTTCATACTTTATTTCTCTTCCATCTTTATCATAGGAAAACTCTACTATTGTTGCACCTGGTACTTTTTCTAACATAATCAACTTTGCTTTTTCTTCACTAATTACATCGTTTGTTGTGGTCTGTCCTTTTTTTCCACATCCTGTACTAGCAATCAGTAATCCAGCTCCTACCATAACTCCAATTCCTAACAAAATATATTTTTTCAATCGCATAAAAAACCTCCTATTACACTTCTTATTTACAGTTTCTATTTTCTTACTAAAAAATAATACTATACGCTATTTTTCTATTCTTTCCAATCCGTAATTTATTACGGATTTATCTATGGATTATCTATGATTTATCTATGGTTTTATCCATGATTTGTCTATGATTTACCTATCAATCATCTGTGGATTTATTTTCTATATCCTATCATTTCAAACGCATTTTTACAATGAGTATTTTATAAATTTTATGAAAAATTACTGGAAAATTTACGGAAATAATACTCCTTTCGCAAGTACAAGATTTTAATTTGTACTATACTTGCATACTTTTATTATAAAAAATATAGTTACTATCTATTTTCTACATTTTTTATGGTGCTATAACTAAATGTTTTTTATTGCGTATCCTTTTATAAATATTGATGTAATGACAAAAAAGCAACGCTCTACCTTCGTAAAACATTGCTTTATAGTATTCATTTTCCTTTATACAATTTCATATGACCCTTTCCACCAGTTTTCACTTTATATAACGCACTATCCGCCTGACAAAATAGTTCTAAATATGGAACACTTTGAGCATTGGTGCCAGCAATACCAATACTATAAGAAATCATCAATTTATTATCGTGAATTGTTATTGGTTTTTTTGCAAGTTCCATAAATGTTTGTAAGCGTTCCATAACACTACGTTCTTCTACATCTAAAAGCAATAATAAAAATTCATCACCACCATAGCGACAGATGTAATCTTCTTTTCCTACACATTGTAACAATCGCTCTCCAGATACTTTAATTGCTTCATCACCAATACTATGACCATAAGTATCATTAATAGACTTAAAATTATCAATATCTATAATACACAGAAATGCTTGCATATCTTTTTTTCTTGCCAACATTTTTTCATAATAAGTTTCAAACATAATTCTAGTTGGAAATTTTGTCAAATGGTCATCATTATTTAATATATTTTCACTTACCTGAATATAATTTACTATTTTTCCATGTTTATCCTTAATAGGAATAATACAATTACTATCATGTCCAATAAAACTTGAATCATCACGATATCTCATTTCATATGTAATATTTTCCCCTTCTTTTAACTTGGTTTCTACCTCATGAAAATCATTTCCTAAAATATATGGTTCTACTAACTCTGCTATGTTAGTAATAGAGGAATCAAAATATTCACAGTCCTGAGCTTTTTTATTTTTATATATAATTGTTCCATCTGTTTCAAATACCATAATTTTATTTGGCAAATAATATAAATAATTATGCAACCGTTCTTTTTCCCGTTCCATACTTTTTTTCGCTGTAATATCCATTAACGTTACATAAAAACAATTATTTTCTTTATCATAACGAGCAGTATCATGCATCCAAATAATACTACCATCTTTTTTTCTCATTCGATATTCAAAATCTAAATCTTCTCCATTTTCAATGGCTACACCCACAATCTTAGCCAAAATCTCTGACACATCATCAACCACCATATCTGCAAATCGATTTTCATATATTTCCTCTACTTCTTCTTTTGTGTATCCAATCATCTGATAAAAATAGTCATTTGCATATAAAATGGTGGAATGATTATCATTTTTACAGTATAAAACGCCTGCACAAATGTGATTTAAAATGTTTCCAAACATTTCATTATTTTCTAACTTTAACATATGCACCTCTTATAATTATTCTTTTTATCACTTCTTATATTTCCTTATGTTTATCTTACCTTGAAACTGTCTTTCTGTCTACCTTTATTGTAAAAAAATTTCCTAACTTACTAAATTTTTAGAATATTTTCTTGTTTATATGGGTATATATATGCCCACTATATATAAATACCATATAATTATGTATCTTTCAAGTGAACATTTGTTTCAATATAATAAAAATGGAGGTAAATTATGAAATCAAAGAAGGAAAATCCATTAAGACATCTCCCTACTAACACAGAAAATTGTGGAGAAATCAAAATTCGTTTAAAAGAAATTTTAGAACATCGCAACATTTCTCTCAATCAGCTTTCTTTTCGAGCTGAGATGCAACGTACTCAATTACGCAATTATCGAGATAATAACATTCAACGATTGGATATAGATATATTAAAACGTTTATGCTATGTGTTGGAATGCGATTTGCATGAACTTATTGAGTACATTCCACCTAATTGTGACGATTGCGAAAAAAAGGGTGAGATTTTTCTCACCCTACATTCTTACTTATAACCAAGTAACAAATTGACTCCTTTAATATTTATTGATTGATGCTACAAATCTCCTCACAACCCTCACAACTAATACGATTACAAGTCAATCCATCTGGATTCATGTAATATCTATCTTTTCCATTCCGTTTTGCTATATAAAGAGCAAAATCTGCATTATGATACAAAGTGTCATAGTTACGACAGTTAGAGCTTGTAGCAGAAACACCAATACTTACAGACAACTGGAACTTTTTGTAATACTCGTCTAATTCCTTTCTTACATAATCCATGAAATCATCTAGCTTTCGCTTTAAATCTTTTATGGAAGGCTCTCCAAATATTACAACTACAAATTCATCTCCACCTAAACGTGCAATAACGTCTTCACTACGGAAATTTGCAGTAAGGCAGGAAGCAAACTTTTGAAGTAACTTATCTCCCTCAGGATGTCCTACTGTATCATTGACACGCTTAAAGTTGTCTAAGTCAAAAATAATAAATGTACCTTTTCTGCTTTCTTCAGACAACAACTCGTTCACACTTCGTTTTACGTAATGGATATTTTTAATTCCTGTTAATTTGTCCGTTGACATTTCATTCTCTGCATTTTTTAGTCTTTCAACCAACTCTCTTTTTTCTGTTACCTCTTTTGTAATATCTTTTATTACTCCATAGGATAAATTCCCCTCATCATAAATATGCATCTGAATATATTTATGATTGGATAATAAGTAAACATTTTTTGCTCCATTTACATTAACGGAATTTAGACTTGATAAATATTGCATAAATTGGTCATTATCTTCTTTAAATACCTTCCACTGTTCTTCATCTAAATCTAATAGTTCCTTAATATTACTGGTAATTGATAAATTATTAATTTCCTTTAAATACTCAAACACACCAACATTATAATGAATTACTTGAATCATCTTGTTCATTCGTTTGGAATGAGTTTTAAAACTACCTACCAATTTGTTTAAGCCATCTGTAATATCAGAAAACTCTGTATTTGAATTTGTTGTAAATGAAGTAGTGAAATCGCCTTGTATGACTTTATGTATATTTTTCAATAGTTGCTCTACTTCTATTAGGAAATATTTATTAATAAACCAATTTAATAGCCAAATTAACAATATAGTTATAATACCTATACTAGCTACACTTAGTAATATTGTAACGATACTTGACTTGATTAATTCCATTCCAGTGATATATGCAGAAAGAATATACCCATCGTACTCCTTAGAATACACATAAGACCAAACACCATTTACTTTAATAAATTTACCATCTTCACATTTTTTTATTAAAGAAACCATATCCAAATCTTTGTTATTTTCATTTTCTACTTGGATTGAAGTTTCATCAAATCCTGTAACACCTAATATTTGACCTGTATTTTCATCTAAAATAAAATGAGTTTCCTCTGGGCTAACTGGCATATTGGTATAAATATTAGAAATGCTTACACCACTTTGTAATGCTAAAAGTATTTCTGGTTCGATTTCTATTTGTATCATTCCCTTTGTAGAATTATGTGGTTTTACTCCTAGGTAAATCATATCTTCTTTCGTTGTAAAATCATATCCATCTAACTGAACATAATAGTCCTCCTTATTGCTACTTTCAATAAGTGGTAAAAATTCTTTTAGTTTTTCATGTTCATGAAAGGATAAACCAATGGATTCTTTGTTGCTACTATCCACAATAATGCCATCTTCACTTACAATGTTAATCGTCGTAATATCCGTTAACTCTAACAATTCAGATATTAAATTGTCATCTATAACATACTTGGATAATACGTAGGCTACTTTTTTTGCTCGAGATAAATAAGAATCAATAAACAATTCTTCGTTATATTCCTTTTCCTTTTCCATATTGCTTAAAACATAGGACGTATGTTCAAATACAGTATGAAATTCTTGTCTTTTCTTTTCTTGTATTGTTTTTATGTTGATGTAAACGGATAGTCCCATTAGCACAATAGCTGCCAAAGAAACTGCAATAGTTACATACTTTCTAATTAGTTTTTTCATATAATTATGACTCCTTGGTATGATTTATTATCTCGATTATAACACAAACAATAAAAAAGGCAATATTATAGACAATTAAAATTAAACTCTATTCTTTGTAGATTCTAATTTTTCAATGGCATCTTGCTCTGTGAGAACAAAAAAGAAATACTTTCCTTTATTGCTTTCATAGATAAAATCCTTTAATGCCTTACTTTTATACTCTGAAAAATCACCTACAATGGCAATCCTAATTCCATAATTCATATATTTTTGTAGTATCTCTCCTGCCAACTTTGTAGATAATTGAAAGAAATCTTCAATAATACATTGTTTTGGAATAACTATGTCCGATGTATTTGCTTCATATTGAATACTCATAGCCATATCAAGAGCTGATGTACTATCTGAAATTAAAATTTCTTCACTATCCACAACTGCTATATTGTTTTGTTTTCCTTTTATAATTATATTCATTTTTATTACTCCTTTTTTCTTTTTGAGAACTTCCTTGAATGACTGCAATTTTCATACGCCTTTGCCCCTCTTTAAAATATCCTAAATTTATAGAAAAAATATTTTTTGCTATATTATACTGACTATGTTCCACCATTTTTCTATCTTTGTTAGTATTTTTTATTTACCTTTCACTATCATATTTCATTAATTGATTTGTTTTCTCTTTCCCTACAAATATGATAAGAGCTAGTATTAATATTGCATTTATAACTGTAACATAATAAAAAACTGCACGTTGCAATCCACTACTGTTTGTGATTGCAGATGTAATATATAAAGATATTCCTGTAAAAATACTAATTCCACAATACATCATTGACATCAGTGATACCCTATTTTTATTGTTTGTATCTATGTATCGATTTACTTGCATATATAAAAAAGGTCCCATCAATCCTCTTTGAATCTGTTGTAGAAAAATAAATGCGATTACAAAGTATCCATTGACAAAGACAATGCCAATAGTTGTTAAAAATTGTAATGCTATAATTAATAGATACATTTTTTCTGTGGATAATCGTTCCCTTATTCTTTTATAAAAAAAGGATGCTCCTGCTGTAATTAAACTATACGATGCACTTGCATATCCTAGGAAAAATATTTGGAATTTGGCTTCTGTTAAAATCGGTTGGTAAAAAGAAAACATCACTCGTGAGCAAGAGGATAATATTGATACAACTACGATTACATATATTACATTGTGTATATCCTTTTTATTTGGCAACACCATGCTTTCTTTTTTACTATAATTTCGGTTATCTTCTAATAGTAGAACGGAAGCTAATATGGATAATATACAAATTGCTAAATCTAACAAAACTGGCAATGCTAAGTTGTATTCTACCATATATCCAGATATAATGGCATAAACAATGGATATAATAAATCCAACGGAACTTGCTTTTGATTGGGTATATTCATACTGTTTGATACTATTACAACTTTCATATGTTTCATATAGTATAGACTGGGAAACACCAGATTGAAGCGCTCCAAACACACCATATATGACTGCAACTATAATTGCTCCTATATAGTTTGGTATGGTTAGTAATATTACCATTCCAAAACAAATGGCGAAACTAGATATTACTAGCATCTTTTTTCGCCCTATGTAATCTGCGATAACTCCACTTGGAATTTCACAGATTGCCATAATTACAAATAATAAAGAATCACACAATAAATATTGAGAAATGCTAAGTCCCATATATCTTGTGTAAAATATAAATATAACAGGTCCAATAAATCCTTGAAATTGTAATAATGACTGTAAGTAAATGATTATGTTCGCTTTTTTTATTTTTTTATCCATTTTCATACTCCCCTTTCCAATGCTTTTTTCAATATGTCCATACGTTTTATAGTTTATCTTATTTTCTTGTTTATAGCAATCCAAGACACTATCCTAATAGCTAAATTTCTCTTTTTAGCATTTTCAAACAACGTATCATCTGAATCGAAATCAAATAAATTTTTATATAGTTTTGTTTCTATTTATGATACGGTTCATTGTTCATAATACGGTAGCCTCGATAGATTTGTTCCAACAAAATTACTTTCATCATTTGATGTGGAAATGTCATTTTTGAAAAGCTAATGGATTCATTTCCTCTCTCCATCACTTTATCAGAGAGTCCTAACGAACCACCAATTACAAACACAAGATGCCCATGCCCACGAACTCCTAACTGCTCTATTTTCTTTGATAATTGCACAGAATCTAACATAGTTCCTTGGATAGCTAATGGTATCACATAGGCATCTTGTGGGATTTTTGCTAAGATTCGCTCTGCTTCTT
>CAJFOH010000129.1 GCA_904395845.1 uncultured Lachnospiraceae bacterium | reverse complement strand
CATAAAACAATGATGAATGGTCTATCTATTGGGATGGCTATTTCTGTTGGACTTTCAATGGTTCGTATTCTAACTGGAATTTCTCTTTTATGGTTTTTAATTCCAGGTTATGTATTAGCACTTGGTTTTTCATTTATTGTTCCTAAAATCTTTACTTCCATTGCGTTTGACTCAGGTGGTGTTGCATCTGGTCCAATGACAGCAACATTTTTAATGCCATTTGCTATTGGTGCCTGTGAAGCATTAGGAGCAAATGTACTAACCGTAGCTTTTGGAATTATTGCTATGGTAGCAATGACACCTCTGGTAATTATTCAAATCATTGGACTATTATACAAAATAAAAACTAGCAACTTACCAGAAATTGAAAATTCTATTTCTTTAGAAGATGCTCAAATTATTGAACTGTATATTGAGGAGTAAATTATGAAAAGACAAATATTTTTAATTGTAACCATTGTAGATAAAGGTAGAGGTGAGTCCATCGCCTCCATATATCACAAATACAAAATTTCCCAATCACTTATTTGTTCTGGTAATGGTACCGCTTCTTCTGAAATGCTTGATTATCTAGGACTAGATGAGCCTGAAAAAGATATTGTTATTGGCATTGGATCTAAATATAGTAGTTATCTTGTTTTAAAAGATTTATCTACAACAATGTCTTATTCCATTCCTGGAAGTGGAATTTCTTTTACATTACCAATTTCAAGTATGAGTTTATTTTCCTTAAAAAAAATAGAAGAACCTGATACAACAATATCATTAAAGGAGGAGTTACATTTGAATAATGAACGAAAACATGAATTAATTGTAGCAATTACTGATATGAATATTTCTGATACTATTGTTACAGCTGCAAAACTAGCTGGTGCAAAAACAGGGACAGTAATTAAATCTAGGCAAGTTCTTTCTGAAGAAATGACAAAAATTTTTGGTATTACCATTCAACCAGAAAAGAAAATCACCCTCTTTCTAGTTCCAACAGAAGAAAAAAATGACATTATGAAGGCAGTGTCTACTGTAGTATTAAAGGAAGATTCCGAACATGGATTTGTCTTCTCCATTCCTGCTCATGATGTGGTTGGAATTATGAAATAATTTATAAACTTCATTTATTTATAAAGTCTTTTATAGATATAAAAATAAGGGGAATCTTCAAAAACTGAGGATTTCCCTTACTTTATCTCTATTTAACAAAAGCTATACTAACTTCCAATATAATTTCTATTATACATATCCCATTAATTTTGGTAACCATAAACTAATTTGTGGAATATAAGTTACAAGCATTAATACAATAAATATTGCTGCAAAGTAAATTAATAATTGTCTAAATACTGTTTCAATTTTTACATTTCCTACCTTAACACCTACAAACAGTGTTGTTCCTACTGGTGGAGTAATTGTTCCAATACAAAGATTGAAAATCATCATAATACCAAAATGAATAGTATTCATTCCTAATGCTTGACATACTGGTAAGAAAATAGGTGTGAAAATTAAACAAGCTGGTGTCATATCCATGAAAGTACCAACGATTAATAAAATGATATTGATTAATAATAAAATTACATACTTGTTGTTACTAATAGATAATAAACCTTGAGATACTAACTCTGGAATATTTGTAAATGCCATTACCCATGACATAATACTAGATACACCAATAAGGAAAATAATAATTCCTGTCATTTGTGCACTTTCTTTAAAAATTGCTGGAAGTTCTTTTAATTTAATTGATTTATATACAAACAATGATAATAATAAGCTATATACTACTGCTACTACAGAACCTTCAGTTGCAGTAAAAATACCTGCAATAATACCACCAATTACAATTATAACTAATAGTAAACATGGAATTGCTTGAATTAATACATTAATCTTTTCTTTTCTTGTAAACTTTGTTGTACTGCGATATCCATTTTTCTTTGCTAAAAAGAAAATTACGATCATACAAGCAAGTCCCCATAAAATACCTGGAAGATACCCTGCCATGAATAAAGCTGCAACTGATGTTCCACCACTAACCAATGAGAATGTAATCATAACGTTACTTGGTGGAATTAGTAAGCCTGTTGGTGCAGTAGCAATATTGGCCGCTGCTGAAAAGTTTGGATCATATCCTTCTTCTTTTTCAATTGGTCCAATAATAGACCCCATAGCAGAAGCTGCTGCTGTACCAGAACCTGAGATAGAACCAAATAACATATTTGCAATTACATTTGTTTGAGCCAAAGCTCCTGGTGTTCTACCAGTTACTAACTTTGCTAAATTAATAAGACGAACTGCTATACCACCTTTATTCATAATATTTCCTGCTAAAATAAAGAATGGAATTGCTAATAAACTAAAAGTGGAAATTCCTGAAAAAATTCTTTGTGCACCAGTTACAACGGCAACGTCAGTGTCCATAATTGGAAGTATTGCACACACAGAAGATACTCCTAATGCAACGGCAATTGGTACACCAGAAATCAATAGGATTACTAGCAATATTAAAATAATTAAACCTGAAACTAATGCTGTACTCATGTTGTTCTCCCTTCTAATTGCTTTCTTCTTCTAATGTAATATTACCTGTAGCTAAATCAATAATATTTAAAATAGAGTAAATTACAATTAAAATACCAGAAAGTGGCACTACCGCATATACATATCCCATTGGAATCCCAAGAGATGCTGTAACTTGTGTCATAGTTAAATTCATAATTCTTATTCCACCAAAAACCATAACACCACCTGCTAACACAATAATTAAACATTCAATTACAATTTCTAATACCTTTTTTACAGTACCTTTTAATTTATCTGCCAAAAATCCCATACGCATATGATCTCTTTTTCCAAAGATATAGGCAGACGCTAATAATGCCATCCATGTAAAGCTATATGTTAATAATTCTTCTGATACAGTACTTGGTTTTCCAAAAAAGTAACGTACTGCGATTTGATAAGTTCCTACAATAACCATAAATGCAAATACAACGGCACAAACAGAACTTAATATTGTATCAATCCATTTTCGGATACTGTGTAACGCTTTCATATTATTCTGTATCCTCCTTTGCAAATTGTTCATTTACTTCTTGAATATGTTCATAAATATCTTTAATATTTGGATTTGACTCCAACATTTTCCCTTGCACATCTGCCACTTTATCTCTAAATAGCTCTACATCAACATTAATAAATTGAACACCCATTTCTTCCTTAGCAATACGAATTGCTTCTTGCACTTGCTCATCCCAACATTCAAGTTCTACTTCTGTTGATAGCTTAGCTGCATCTTCAAAAATTTGACGTTCTTCTTCTGATAAGCTATTTAAGAATTTCAAATTACCAACCAACATATCTGGCACCATTTGATGTTTGTTATAAGAAAAATACTTTGCAACTTCACCATGTTTATTGTTTGTTAATGCTAATTCATTATTTTCAGCACCCTCAATAACACCTTGTTGGATTGCAGTATATACTTCACCAAAACTCATTGGAGTTGCTGCACCACCAAATGCATTTACCATGTTTACACTTGCTGGACTTTGTTGTACACGAATTTTAAGTCCAGATAAATCATCTGGTGTATGGATTGGTTTTGTACCATAGAAGTTTCTAGTTCCTGCATTATACCATGTAAGCACTCTAAAACCAGCTTCATCTGTAGACTCATATACTTTTTCCATATATTCTGTATCACTCATAACTGCATGATATGCTTCTTCTGATGTAAATAAGTATGGCATACTAAAAATTTCATATACATTAGCAAATGTTTCTAAATTTGCTGTACCAGCAACAACAAAATCAATTGCTCCTGTTTGTGTAAGCTCAATTGCTTTTTGAGCAGAACCTAAAAGTTCATTTGGGAAAATTTGCACTTCAAATTTATCTCCTAAATGTTCTTCTACATACTCTTTAAACTTTAAAAGTCCTAAATGTTGTGGATGTGTTTCTGATTGTCCATGGGAGATACGAACAATTCGTTTTCCATTATCAGATAATGAACATCCTGTTAACCCTAGAACAAATGTTACACAAAGGGTAAACACTAATACTCTTTTGAACAAATTTTTTACATACTTCATTATTCTGTTCCTTTCCTCTCTTACTTATTGTCATGGTATGCTACAATGCAAAGAAATTAGGAAACGAATTCAATTGATACATTGTTAAATCGTCTTCAATACTTTACTTTAATTTTACATATTTTTTACTTTCTTTACATTGCTTTTACATTATACAAAACAATTTCATATTATGCAAAAACTTTTTCATCGGCATTTTTCATAATTTTTATTATATATTTTTGTATATATTACCTAAATCTATTCATGATTATCTTTTTTCTTTGAAACTTTAAGACGATAATTTTTTAACGCATTTACATAGTTTTTAAAAATAAAAAAAGAGCTGATATCTTTCTATATCAACTCTTTCTTACTATATTAAATAACTCTATTTATTATTGTCCTAATTGAGAAGCTACTTCAGCTGCAAAATCTGTTTCAGCCTTTTCGATACCTTCACCAGTTTCAAAACGAACAAAGTTCTTTAATGTAATAGTTGTACCAACTTCCTTAGATACACTTTCCATGTACTTAGCAACTGTTAAGTCACCATCTTTTACATATGCTTGGTCAACTAAACAGAACTCTTTTAATTCTTTATTTAAACGTCCGATAACCATCTTATCAATGATTGCATCTGGCTTATCTGGATTTTCATTCTTAGCTTGAGCCTTTAAAATTTCTGTTTCATGAGCAATAAACTCTTGAGAAACTTGATCTCTACTTACATATAATGGCTTTAAAGCAGCGATTTGCATTGCAACGTTCTTTAACGCTTCCTTAACTGTGTCATTAACAACAGCTGTTTCAGCTTCTAAAAGAACACCAATTCTTCCGCCACCATGAATGTAAGATACTACACATCCATTATCAACTGTAACATTCTTAAATCTTCTGATGCTTAATTTTTCTCCAATTCTAGCAATCTTTGCAGATAATGCTTGTTCTACTGTCATAGAAGAATCTTTGCACCATGTTTCAGCCATAAATGCTTCCATGTTATCTTCGTTTGAAGAAGCAATTGCTTGTTCAGCTACTTCAGCTACATATGTTTGGAATTCTGCATTCTTAGCAACGAAGTCTGTTTCAGCATTAACTTCTACTAAAGTAGCCTTTGTATCTCCTTCTACTAAAGCATATACAAGACCTTCAGCTGCAATTCTTCCAGCCTTCTTTACTGCTGCTGCTTGTCCTTTTTCTCTTAAAAATTCTACTGCTTTTTCCATATCGCCGTCAGTAGCTGCAAGAGCCTTCTTACAGTCCATCATACCAGCGCCAGTCATTTCTCTTAAATCTTTTACCATTCCTGCTGTAATAGCTGCCATGTTTTTTTCCTCCAAAATAATACTTATTTTT
>CAJFOH010000128.1 GCA_904395845.1 uncultured Lachnospiraceae bacterium | reverse complement strand
TATTTCCAATTCCATCTATATTACAAAGCCAGTACCAATATTCCTTATTTGTCATAATTTTATGCTCCCCAAATTTTTTTATCTAATCCACGATAACAAAATGCTTCACTTAAATGCACAACAGAAATATTTTCTTTTCCGTCTAAATCAGCTATGGTTCTTGCTACTTTCAATACTTTATGGTATGCCCTTGCACTTAAATTATTTTTTTCAAAAAACCCTTGCACTAGACGTTTTTCTTGTTGACCTAAGTTGCAATAGATTTTAATTTGACTAGCAGATAATTGGGAATTAAACAAAATTCCTTCCTTTTGATATCGTTTCTTTTGAATTTCAATAGCTTTTACAACACGCTTTCTAATGTCCTTGGAAGTTTCATTGTTTCTATTTCCAACAAATTCTTCATAAGTAAGTCTTGGAACTTCAATAGAAATATCTATTCTATCTAACAGTGGTTGTGAAATATGTCCTAAATATTGCTCCACCTGTGTGCTACTACAATTGCATTTATTTCTATCTGGGTAAAATCCACATTTGCAAGGATTCATAGCACATGCCATCAAGCAATTACTTGGATATTTATAGCTTCCTTGTAATCTAGATATTAAGATGTATTTATCTTCTAGTGGTTGCCTTAAAATCTCTAATGTAGTTTTTTGAAACTCTGGAAGCTCATCTAAAAAAAGAACGCCTCCATTTGCTAAAGAAATTTCTCCAGGTTTTGCCACTCTTCCACCACCTGTTAATGCAGTTGGCGTAATAGTATGATGAGGGCTACGAAAGGGGCGTTCCCTTACTAATCCCTTTGTTTCATCTAATAACCCACATATACTATATATTTTAGATATTTCAATGCTTTCTTCTAATGTAAGAGGTGGTAATATGGTTTGTAACCTTTTTGCCATCATTGTCTTTCCTGAACCTGGTGGTCCTACATATAAAATATTGTGCATTCCTGCCGCTGCAACTTCTGTGGCACGCTTTACCATTTCTTGTCCATTAATATCAGAAAAATCAAGAGTATTTTCTTCTTCCAATTCATAGTTGTGGCACTCATACTCCTTTTTTTCTTTTTTTCCACATTGTAACCATTCCACTACCTCTTGTAACGTTTGAAAACTATATCCAGAAACACCTTCTATCATCTGACTTTCTAGTTCATTTTCTTTTGGAACAACAACATAATCTATCTCATGCTCTTTTGCAGTTGCCGAAAAACAAAGAACACCATTTACCCGTTTTAAACACCCATTTAACCCTAATTCTCCAGCAAATATTATGTTATCTACATTTTCTTTTGGAACAATTCCCATTGCTGTTAAAATTGCAATAGCAATAGGTAGGTCAAAATGATTCCCTTGCTTTCTTATATTTGCAGGAGATATATTAATAGTGATTCTACCAATAGGAAGGGGAAAACCAGAGTTTTTTAGTGCAGAACGAACCCTTTCCCTTGCTTCTCTTACTTCAGAAGCCAACACTCCTACCATATCAAACGATGGTAGTCCTTGACTCATATCTGCTTCTACATGAACCAAACATCCATCAATTCCATTCATTGCTACTGTATAAATATTACTGACCATAGATTACCTCCATTATGTTCATTTTAGATAGTTTGATATATTTGTTTCTAAATCCTTGATTATCTTTTTCTTATATTCTAATAATGATTTTGTTCATTATTTTAAAACATAAATCTGTATTACCATATGGTCAATAACTTATCCCACTATTTTTTTATTATCTCTTACCTTTTTTCCTATTTTTCCACAATAGGTATGATTTTCATATATTTTGTTTCTTATTGTATGAGTATATAATTTTTCACATTTTTCTATATTATTGAATAAATGAACATTATAAAAAGACACTTATACTTCGTATCAACCTTACTTTATTGCTTGATAAAACTGATACCTATCCTATAAGTGCCTATTATTTTATATTATATCCATTTAAGCATAACGAAAAGGCTTATTTTCCTTCCTTTTCTTCTATCTTCTTTGTAATTGCCATAGACAATAAATGCTCACAATTAACTCCCCAACCATTCCCCAAGTTTACAATAGCAATCAAAAGATTCGTCACAAACATTTCTTGTTCTTCTTTTGTAAAATCTTCTATCTTATTATCTAGAATACTATCTTTTATTAGTTTTAAACATTCTTCTTTCGTTTTTTCATCTCCATAAATCTTTTCACTTTTTCTCCATACCTTTTGTCCACGAAGTAGTGCTGGAAATGATGTTGGAATTTCTTTTAGTGGTGTTTTTGTTTCCTTCTTTTCCATTTGTTTTAGTGATTCCCAACTCTTTAATGCTTCTTCTGGATTTTCTACCTTTGTATCACCAAATACAAATGGATGTCTATGAATCATTTTTGTTGATAATCGTTTTATTACATCTTCAATGGTAAATTCTTTTTCTTCCTTTCCAATTTGAGAATGTAACAATACTTGTAATAATACATCTCCCAATTCTTCTACTAAATTTTCTTTATCCTTTGTTTGTTCATAAATTTCTATTCCTTCCACTAGTTCATATGCTTCTTCAATCATACAAGTTTCTAAGGACTTATGCGTTTGCTTCTTATCCCATGGACAACCATTTTCGCTACGAAGTGTTGCTATAATATCTACTAACCGTAAGAAACTTTCTTCTAATGTATGGCTTTCCTCTTCTTCTTGTGTGTCAGATTCTTCTTTTTTTATGTCAAACATATCATGTCTTGCAAGCTCTGTTCCATCTAGTTTCTTCCATATAAATAGCCCATGTTCATATACCAAATAACTATTTGGATTTCCACCTTTTGCAATGGAAACAGAACCAGGGTTTAAATATCGGATTCCCTCTATTTCTTCATTGGCAATAATATGGGTATGCCCATGAATGAGATAATCCCCTTGCTTTATCGGTGGTAGCTTTTCCTTATTGTATAAATGCCCATGAGTGAAGAAAAACATTTTACCATGCTCCAACATAGTGGAATAATCTGCAAGGACTGGAAATTCTAACACCATCTGGTCTACTTCTGCCTCACAGTTTCCTCTGACACATAAAATTTCGTTTTTGTACTTATTTAAAAGTTCAATAACAGCCTTTGGGTTGTATTCTTTTGGCAAATCATTTCTTGGACCATGGTATAATAAATCTCCTAATAAAATTAATTTGTCTGCCTTTTCTTTTTCGTATTGTTGTAACAATGCTTCACAGTAATACTTTGAACCATGAATATCTGATGCAATTACTAATTTCATAAGTTTCTCCTATTCTTTCTTGTTTTCTATTATAACGTCTATTCCATAATTTCTAGTGGTATGAATGTTTCTTTTTTCTAGCCTTAAAAATTAAACTGGGGACAATCCTTATAAGGTTCTGGTAAAGGGGAATCAAATTCTATCCAGCCAAGACTTTTTATAAATTTTGATGGTTGTTCTGGAAATATATACTGATTTAAGTAGTCAATAAAATCTTCTTCTGTGTAGCAAACACCTTTATTAATTCTATACTTTTTCGCACTAGGGCTTGTATATAACCAATCACAAAATTCCATACAATATGATTCTAAGTTATCTGCTACTTTATCTGGTACTAAATATACTTTTCGTTCCCCATCTGCGCTTAATATAATGTGTTTCATAGTATTTTCTTCCCTTCCCTCAAAATATTGTTATAAAATGTTTGATTACTACATATGATTTCTTTTTTTATTTCTGGCACGTTTACTTTTTCTGAATCAAGAACTAATAATAAATCAATATCACTATTCCATTTTATTTGGTTACGAGCCATACTTCCAAATAAATATAATTCTTCTACATAACCTGCCAATTTAGAATTAAGAATTTTCTCTTTCGCTAAATATAATGCGTTTTCATGTCGTCCACTTTTTGATTCCACTTTACCTATTCCCCTTTCTTTCTTTTTTTATTATACCACCATTCTTCCTTTATGTCATGAAAAAAGTCTATGAAAACAGCTACTACACAAAGAAATTCTAATCTTGTGTTCCTCTATCAAATAAAATATAATATGCAAATATGGAAATTGACAGTCCGACTTGATAAAATACATTTATCAAATCATAGGAGGTATCCTTATAATGAATTTTGGCGAGAAAATTTTTAAATTAAGAAAAAAATCAAAGATAAGATTTATAGAATGTAAATTTCAATTAAAATATATTTCTTTATGGCTTTTCGTAATATTTTATGCTTATTATACCATAGTAAAGGGGCTGTCACACCAATTATTTGGTGCCACAGCCCCTTTTCACTTCGATTCAATTTTATTACTTATTTTATTACTCTGCTCTGTATATAACCATTATCAATCTCAATCATCTTATTGGTATATTTTATTATATCTTTATCATGAGAAATAATAAAAATTATTTTATCTTTATAATTTTCAATAATATCGTTCATAATCTCATACGCAGTTTCTTTATCTAAGGAACTTGTACTCTCGTCTAAAATAATTACATCTGGGTGTTCTAAATATAATCGTGCTAGTGCAATTTTTTGCTTATCACCACCTGATAAATTAGCACCATTTTCTAAAATTACGGTATCTAATCCCTTTTCTAATGCAAAGAACTTTTTCATAAATGACTTTTCTCGTAACTTATCTAATTCTGCCTCATTTCCTTCCGCCCCCATTCGTATATTATCTCTAATAGTTCCTGTAATAATAGGTATATTTTGAGAATAAAATGATATTTTATTACGCACTGATTCATTACTATATTGCTCTATATTCACTCCATTAATTTTGATATTAGAAATCAAATGAAACTTTACAAGCCCCTTTACTAACGTTGTTTTCCCTGAACCTGACAGCCCTGATAAAAATACAATATCTCCTTTCTCTACATAAAAACTACCACCTTTTAATACTTCCTTTTCGTTATAATAAAATGGTTCTATATTTCCCTCAATTACGTTTACCTCTTTTAAGTCTTTTTTCCCTTCCTCTTCTATATGGACCAACATTTCATTTTCTATAAAATCATACACCCCATCTAAATCTCGTATATTTATATTTGCATTAATTAATCGTCTGATTGCTGGAATATAGATGGTCAATATCATATTCACAAATATTAATTCAGAAAGTGTAATTCTATTAGTAATAATATAAACAGAAGCAACAATATAAATACAATTATTAATAATATTAGTAATATCAGACAATGTAATACTAACAAAACCAGCAAACTTATTGACACTGACATTTTCTGATATAATGGAAGTTACAAATGGTTTTAATAAATTTAATACATTGCTAATTTTTGGACTTTGTTTATAATATTCAATACTTGAGGTAACTGATAAAATATCTTTGAAACCTTTTGCACATACGGTTTGTAATGTTTTACATTTTTTATTTAACTTTGTATTTAATATTTTATACCCTATTAATTGAAGTGGAATTAACACTAAAAATAAACAAGTAATGAAAAAATCAACT
>CAJFOH010000127.1 GCA_904395845.1 uncultured Lachnospiraceae bacterium | reverse complement strand
TATTAGAAAATGATGCAGAGGGAATAGGATTGTTCCGTAGTGAATTTTTATATTTAGGGAGAGAGGATTTTCCAACGGAAGAAGAACAATTTCTCGTATATAAACAAGTAGTTGAAAGAATGGCAGGGAAAAAGGTTATCATTCGTACTCTGGATATAGGAGCAGATAAGCAAGTAGACTATTTTCATTTAGGAAAAGAAGAAAATTCAGCTATGGGATATCGTGCTATTCGCATCTGTTTAAAACAACCAGAAATTTTCAAAACACAGCTTCGTGCATTATTACGGGCTGGAGTGTTTGGAAATCTATCAATTATGTATCCTATGATAATTTCAGTGGAAGAAGTAAAGAAGATTTATGAAATAGTAGAAGAAGTAAAGCAAGAATTAGAAGAGGAGCAAATTCCGTATAACATATCAGAACAAGGAATTATGGTTGAAACACCTGCAGCAGTTATGATTAGTGATGAATTGGCAGAATTGGTAGACTTTTTTAGCATTGGAACCAATGACCTTACCCAATATACATTAGCCATTGATAGACAAAATGAAATGCTTGATGATTTTTACAATCCACACCATAAAGCAATATTAAAAATGATACAGATGGTAGTGGAAAATGCACATAAAGCTGGCAAGTGGGTAGGAATTTGTGGTGAGTTAGGGGCAGATTTAGCACTGACAGAAACATTTGTGTCTATGGGTGTTGATGAATTATCAGTAACTCCATCTATGATATTAAAATTAAGAAAAGTAATTCGAGAACTTTAATTCATAGTAAATGTAATATAACATATGCCAAATAAGTTTCTTTCTATAATAAAAATGGTAATACTTTTATTACAGAATAGAAAAATGTTATATTTTAAATAGAGAAAAAAGCGACCTGAATTGTTAGAATGGTATCTAACGTTTATGGTCGCTTTTTATTTAGTAACAGTATTTTACAAAACTTAGTTGGAAAATTTTTTTATCTCATTTACTTGCTCTAAACCACTTGTTGTTGGAGTTGCTATTAGGGAGTAATTGGTATGGTAAATAACAAAACCAGGTTTTGCTCCAGAAGGCTTTTTAATGTTACGCTTCTCGCTATAATCAATTTCCACTTTTTCACTATCACGTCCCTTAGAGTAGTAAGCAGCTAATCCTCCAGCTTCCTCATAAGTTCTATCAGGAACTTCTTTTCCTTCTGTTTTTATAATAACATGGGAGCCTGGAATATTTTTTGCATGCATCCAAATATCTTTCCCTTCTGCAAACTTAAATGTAAGCTCTTCATTTTGAAAGTTGTTTTTTCCGATGTAAATATGGAAGCCATCACTGGAAATATAATGATATGGTTTGCTTGTTATTTTTTCTTTTTTTCCTTTTTTAGAAAGACTTTGTCTTTTTACATAACCATATTGGGCAAGTTCATCTTTGATTTGAACCAAATCATCAACAGATAAAGCAATATCAATGGATTGAGCAATAGACTCTAAATGAGTAATTTCCTGTTTTGTTTCCTCAATATGATGAGTTAGTGCCTCAAAGGTACGTTTTAATTTTCCATAACGGTCAAAGTATTTCTTTGCATTTTCTTGCGGAGAAAGTGTGTTATCCAAAGGGATAGTAATCATCTCATTGGTATAATAGTTTAATACTTCAATACTTTTTGCTTCAGGTTCTACATTATAGCCATAGGTATTTAATAATTCTCCATAGATGCGATACATTTCTCTTTTTTCTGTATCTTTCATCTGTTTTAATTGTAAATCTAATTTTTTATAGCTACGTTCTAAAGTAGTTTGAACAACACGACGTAATTCGGAAGATTTTTGTCGCATACGAGAAATAACATTTCTAGTGGCATAATAAGTTTCTAATGTTTCGCTAATAGTAGAATATTCCTTCTTTTCATAGGTTTGAAATGTTTCTAGTGGAATAGAAGTAAATTCTACTGGTTCTTCTTGTTTGAAATATACAGTAGGAGTAAATTCTTCTAGTTTTACTGTATCTATAAATAATGAAAATGTATGTGCCAAATGAGTTTTTTCATTGTCAGAAAGCTCTATGGTTGGTTTTGCATTGTCAATTCCAGACAAATGAACAATTTCTTCTGCAATTATAGGACTAATACCTGTAAAAGAAGTATATAGTGTTTTTTGAGAAGGATAGTTGGTTGAAAGGAGTTGTTTTATCTCTTCTTCAGAAGTTTCTAGCGGATTTTTCTTATGTTTAGTATCTGGAATAAAATACTCCCTGCCAGGAAGTACCTCACGAACAGAACTAATCTGTGCCGACACTCGCTTAATAGAATCAATAATTTTATAGTTGCTATCACAGAAAATAATATTGCTGTGTTTTCCCATAATTTCTATAATTAAATATTTTAAGCACAAATCTCCAAGTTCGTCTAAATGTTCTATTTTAATTTGAATAATTCGTTCTAGCCCAGGTTGAAACACGTCTAAGATTTTTCCATTGCCAATGTGCTTGCGAAGCAACATACAAAAGTTTGGTGCAGTCAGTGGATTTTGCTTATTCATTTCAGTAAAATAAATAAGTGGAAGCCCTGCACTTGCTGAGATATAAAGTTTATGAGTATCTTTATTATTTTTTATCGTAAGAATTAATTCATCATTTTCTGGTTGGGCAATTTTAGACATTCGTCCACCAACCATTTTTTCTTTCATTTCTTTTACTATATTTTTTATTGCAATTCCATCTAAAGCCATAATTGACCTCCATTTCTGTCTTTTCCATGTAAGATATCTACTATTATGAATGGTGGGGAAAGGCTTGTCAATAATAAAGAGAAAGTTCCTAGAAAAAATAAGATATGGTTCTAAAAATAGAGTGATTTTTAATATTGTAGAATCTTAATTTATATGGTACAATGAATCAAAACCATACAAAATTTGTAGGTTTATTAGAGAAAAATCTTATAATAATGGCGGAGGTATGAAATGTTACAACGAAATTTATGGAAGAAAGCAAGCATTGTCTTAATGGCAGGGGTAATAGGAGCGACTACCATTGGTTGTAGTTCCCAAAAGGAAAGTAAAACAAGTTCTTTAGACAGTTCCTATAAAGCAGAGGTAGACAGAACAACAGAAGATGTGAAAGAAAGTGAAAATAAGGAAAAGGAATCAGTAGTAGAAAGTTTATTAGAGTCTAGTATGGAAACGATAGCATCAGAAGAATTGGAAAGTAATGTAGAGACACAATCTTCTGCAATGGAAGAAACATTAACCACTACAACGATTGCACAACCAGTTGAGACAGTTCCTATCACTACTACAGCTCCACCAATTCCAACACAACCAATAGTGCAAACAGAACCACAGACAACACCAGTACCAACAACACCAGTGGAAACTGTTCCACAAACAACAGCTCCAGCAAAAGAAACTGTTCCTCCAAGTACTCAACCAGCAGTACAAGAAACTGTTCCTCCAACAACACCAGCACCAACACAACCAACACCAGCACCAGTGCCAGAAACAACACCAGCTCAAACACAACCACCAACTACAGCACCAGTAGTAGCCGAAGGGTATCCAAAGAAAAGTACTGTAACAATTGATGGAGTAGAAATAGAAGGTTTTGCAATTAAACCAGGATATTTTACTGTTAAACAAGCTCCTAATGGAGAATATTTAGCTATAACTGAAGACGGTATTGGTTATAATTTTGTAACTGGAGAAATTCGAGGTAATGGGCAAGGTAGCGGATGGTGGTAAAAATCGACCAATTCACTTTTAAATTTTACAATTTACTAAAATTAGGGTTAGGGGATAATATTCTCTAACCCTAAAAGTTTAAATATGGGAGATAAAGAATATGAAAAAGAGTTATACAAATATACAGGATTTTTTAGATGATGCTCACAATGAATTGGATTTAAAAGAAATTCTTATAGATCTTGAAATTATCGACAAAAAAGATTTTAACGGTAATTTTACAAATTGTGTATTTCATGATGGAGATAATACACCAAGTTTACAGGTAAAAGATTCTTGGTACAAATGTTATGGATGTGGAGCAAAAGGTGATTTATTTTCTTTTATTCAAAATTATTATAACATAGATTTTATTGAATCGGTTAAAAAATTATCTTCATCATTAAATATCGATATATCATCTATAAAATTTAGATTTGATGGGAAAATGTCAAGATTAAAACAAGAGTGGAGTAAGCAACAGCAATAGCGGGGCAGGAATGAAAAATTTCAACATATTTTATGTATTGTTTATTTGCATATTACTAGGTTTTTTGTTATAATACCAATAAAGATAAGGAGGGGACAATGAAGTTGGAACAACAGAGATTATATGATGCTTCTTGTAAAAAGTTATTATCACAAAAGCCAATCTTAGCATTTATTTTAAAGCATTGTGTTGATGCCTTTCGTGAAGCTAGTATTGAAGAAATTATAGCTACTTGTATTGAACAAGTAGAAGTTTCAGCAGTAGGAGTGAATCCAGATGAGTCAAATCCTACCGAAGAATCTAGCTATGTATCTAGTAGAATAGCAGGACTAAATGTAGAAGACAGCACCGTAACTGAAGGAACCATATACTACGATATCCGTTTCTTTGCAACCACGCCACAAAAAGAACGAGTGCGAATGATAATAAACATTGAAGCACAGACATCAGAGCAACTTCATTATCCGTTACTAATGCGTGGTATTTATTATGGATGTCGATTAATCTCATCACAAAAAGAAGTAGAATTTACAGGTTCTCATTATGAGAATATAAAAAAGGCATACTCCATTTGGATATGTACCAATCCAAAGAAAACAAAGGAAAATTCCATTAACCGATATTTTATAACAGAACAGCAAGTATATGGAAATGTAAAAGAAGAAAAAGAAACCTATGATTTAATGGAAGTTATCTTCGTTCGGTTAAATAAAGATTATAATCTATCAGAAAACGAACTAATTGAGTTTTTATCTACACTATTTTCGCCATATCTATCTTCTACAGAAAAACTAAAGGATATGGCAAAAGAGTTAGGAGTTAGTATGAATCATACCATTGAAAGTGAGGTGGAGCATATGTGCAATTTAAGTCAAGGAGTATATAATAATGGATTAGAAAAAGGATTGGCACAAGGATTAGCACAGGGATTGGCACAAGGGTTAGAACAAGGGTTAGAACAAGGATTAGAACAAGGATTAGAACAAGGATTGGCGCAAGGTAGCAATAAAAAAATGAGAACTATGGTGTTTAATATGTTATCCAAACACTTAGAAGATAGTCTAATTATGGATATTGCGAGTATAACCGTGGACCAGTTAGAAAGCCTAAAACAAGAGTGGAGTAAGCAACAGCAATAGCGAAGCAGGAATGACTTGTCACTTCTAATTTAGATTTTTTTCTATAAATGGGTTGCATAATCAAAGTGTTAGTGCTATACTATAAACAATCATATAAAATGATAGAAGGGAGTGAACGCAAGTTCACTCTTTCATTTTTCCATTGAAAAAGCAGATTTGTTTGGAAACAGTAGGAATAGAGAGGTGAGTAGTATGACAAGAAGAGAACAATATGAAGCACAAACAGAAAGTATTTTACAACCAATTATGGAAGCCAATAACTTTGAGCTTGTAGATGTGGAGTATGTAAAAGAAGCTGGTACTTGGTATTTAAGAGCTTATATTGATAAAGAAGGCGGAATCGCCATTGACGATTGTGAATTAGTCAGTCGTGCATTAAGTGAAAAATTAGATGAACTAGATTTTATTGAAGATAGTTATATCTTAGAAGTAAGTTCCCCAGGACTTGGTCGTCCATTAAAAAAGGATAAGGACTTTAATCGTAACTTAGGGAACGAAGTAGAAGTACGCTTATATAAGGCAATCAATAAGCAAAAAGAATTTGTAGGAATTTTAACTGCTTTTGATAAAGATACAGTAATCATTGAACAAGAAGACGGAGAAGAAATTATATTTAATCGTCAGGAAATTGCATTAATTCGTTTAGCTTTGGATTTTTAATAACAGGATAGGATAAATTAGGAGGATATTAGAAAAATGAATAAGGAACTTGTAGAAGCACTTAATATAATTGAGAAAGAAAAGGATATTAAAAAGGATATTCTTTTAGATGCAATCGAAAATTCATTGCTACAAGCATGCAAAAACCATTTTGGAAAAATTGATAACATTAAAATTACAATGGATAGAGAAACTTGTGACTATGAACTTTATGCGGAAAAAGAAGTTGTAGAACATGTAGAAGATGATTTATTACAAATTAGTTTAGCAGACGCAAAACTTCTTAATAAGAAGTATGAACTTGGAGATATTATTCGTGTAGAAATTAAATCCAAAGAATTTGGTCGTATTGCCACACAAAATGCGAAAAATGTAATTTTACAAAAAATCAGAGAAGAAGAACGTAGAGTATTATACAGCCAATACTATCAAATGGAAAAAGAAGTAGTTACAGGTATTGTTCAACGTTATTTTGGAAAGAATCTAAGTGTAAACTTAGGAAAAGTAGATGCTGTTTTAAATGAAAATGAGCAAGTAAAGGGAGAACATTTCTATCCAACAGAACGTATCAAGGTATATATTCTTGAAGTAAAGGATACAACAAAAGGTCCAAGAATTTTAGTATCCAGAACACATCCAGAACTAGTAAAACGTTTATTTGAAGCAGAAGTTGCAGAAATTCAAGATGGTACAGTTGAAATCAAATCCATTAGCCGTGAAGCTGGTTCAAGAACAAAAATGGCAGTTTGGTCTAACGATGAAAATGTAGATGCAGTAGGTGCATGTGTTGGTATTAATGGTGCAAGAGTGAATGCAGTAGTAGAAGAATTAAGAGGAGAAAAAATTGATATTATTAATTGGAATGAAAATCCAGCTATCTTAATTGAAAACGCCCTTAGTCCAGCAAAGGTTATTTGTGTATCAGCAGATGAAGAAGAGAAAACTGCACAAGTAATTGTTCCAGATTATCAGTTATCATTAGCCATTGGTAAAGAAGGACAAAATGCTAGATTAGCAGCACGTCTTACAAATTATAAGATTGATATTAAGAGTGAAACACAAGCAAGAGAATTAGGTTTATTTGATGAGATGGAATATGACTCTGAATTTGAAGGATACGGAGAGTACGAAGAAGATGCAATGGCTTCCAATATTGAAGAAGCAAATATAGATGACAATTCTATGGAAAGTAGTTTCAATGAAGAAGTATCCAACGAGGAAGAGTAAAAGAGGAAGTGATGATATTTGAATACAAAGAAGAAAGTGCCTCTTAGAAAATGTGTTGGCTGTGGAGAAATGAAGCCAAAAAAAGAGATGGTACGAGTGATTAAAGATTCAGAAAACAATATTTCTGTAGATTTAACAGGAAAGAAAAATGGTCGAGGAGCATACATATGCAAAAGTATAGACTGTTTTCATCAAGCAGAAAAAAACAAAGGGATTGAACGCTCTTTAAAAATGGCAATTTCAAAAGAAGTATATGAAACCATTGGAAAGGAGTTGAATTGCCTAGATGGAGAATAAAGTATTGTCTATGTTAGGATTAGCCACAAGAGCTAGAAAATTAGTTAGTGGCGAGTTTTCTGTAGAAAAAGCAGTAAAAGAAGGAAAAGCGGTTCTTGTATTAGTTGCTGAAGATGCATCAAACAATACAAAAAAGCTATTTACAAATATGTGTGCTTATTATCAAGTGCCTATGTATGTGATTAGCAATAAGGAATCACTAGGTCATGCAATGGGAAAAGAGATTCGAGCATCCATTGCAATATTGGATACTGGGTTTGCAAATGCGATTATGAAACATATGGATGACAATTAGGAGAGAAAAGGTTGGTGATAAGTCATGTCAAAAGTTAGAGTTCATGAATTAGCAAAAAAAATGGGAAAATCAAACAAAGAAATATTAGATATTGTTGGGAAGAAAGATCCAGAAATACACAGTCATATGGCAAGTCTTACAGAAGAATTAGTAGCTTTTGTAGAGTCTAGCTTAAAGACAGTAGAAGAAAACACTCAAAAGGTAGAACACAAGGAAGTGGAAGATAAAAACAAAAAGAAAAAGCCAGCAGTGGTATTTCGTCCACAAAATAGTGTAGGACCAATAAAAGGGGCAAATGGTTTACAAGAGAACGTAAATACTAAAAAAGAAGAAAAAGGTTCACAGACAGAAGGTAAGAAAGAGGTTACAGTGAGTATAGAAGAAAGAAAAAATAAAGAGACAGACAATCAAAGAAACCAAGACCAAAGAAGAAATGATAGACAAGGTCAAAGACGAGATGGAAATCAAAGAAGAGATGACAGACAAGGTCAAAGACGAGATG
>CAJFOH010000126.1 GCA_904395845.1 uncultured Lachnospiraceae bacterium | reverse complement strand
TGGTATCAAGAATTATAGATGCGTTTACTGACGTAGCTATGGGACAAATTTGTGACCGTAGCAAAGGAACAGAAAAAGGAAAGTTCTTACCTTGGATTCGTAGAGTATGCGGTCCAGTAGCATTGGCATCTTTCTTAATGTATGCCACATGGTTCCAAGATATGCCTATGGCATTTAAGATTTTCTGGATGTTCTTTACTTATTTATTATGGGGAAGCATTTGTTACACAGGTATCAATATCCCTTACGGATCTATGGCATCTGCTATTTCCGCAGAAGCAAAAGATAGAGCTGAGCTTTCTAGCTGGAGAACTATCGGTGCTACTTTAGCAAATATGGTTATCGGTGTAATATTACCATTGGTTGTTTACTATACAAATGAAAGTGGGCACACAGTACTTTCTGGTAGTAAGATGATGTATGCCGCATTAATCTGTTCAATTTTAGCAGTAGTATGTTATATTATTTGTTATACATTAACAACAGAACGTGTTAAGGTTGGTCAAACAACAGATAAGTTTAATCTTATTGATATGTTTAAGTATTTAGTTTCCAATCGTGCCTTAATTGGTATCGTATTAGCTGCCTT
The DNA here is from genome assembly GCA_904395845.1 of uncultured Lachnospiraceae bacterium. GTDB lineage: Bacteria > Bacillota > Clostridia > Lachnospirales > Lachnospiraceae > Fimimorpha. The sequence goes on along the minus strand of CAJFOH010000126.1, from coordinate 11,038 downwards.
AATGTTATTAGTATCTAACTTAACGCTTACAGGTATGGGTAACTACATTTATCCAAACTACTTTGGAAATAAAGAAGCGTTATCAACTGCAAATATGATTTCAAGCTGTTTAGTAATTGGATTATCTTTTATTATGGCTCCAATTTATGCTAAGTTTGGTAAAAAAGAACTTGCTACTGGTGGTTCTTTAGTTGCAGCAGTAGCACTTGGTATTTTATATGTATTACATACAGAAAGCGTTGTAGTATGGATTGCACTTTATATTGTAGTATATTTAGGTATGGCTATGTTTAACATTGGATGTTGGGCAATGATTACTGACGTTATTGATGATACAGAAGTTAGAACAGGACAAAGAGCCGATGGAACAATTTACGCAGTATATTCTTTTGCTCGTAAAATGGGACAAGCAGCTTCTTCTGGTTTAACAGGTGCATTATTAGGATTTGTTGGTTACAGCACAGCAACAGCATTTGATAAGAATGTAGTAGATGGTATTTATAACATTACTTGTCTTGTACCACTTGTTGGATTTGTATTATTAGCATTAGCACTTATTTTCGTATATCCATTAAATAAGAAGAAAGTAGAAGCAAACATTGCTTTCTTAAAGGAAAAACGTGAAAATAAATAATATTCTATAAAATAGGTAATAAAAATAACACTTCTAGGATAGGTATAAAAGCTATCTTAGAAGTGTTTTATTATTATCTATAAATTTATTTATGATGCCATATTACATATAGATTGAAAAATGCTTGTAAAAACTTTCCTAATATATAATTAATAGTTATAGTTGGAATGACGAAAACGTATATGGAAATGGTTTGGAAACCATTGAAAATACTATAAAAATGTATTAGGATAGAGAGTAATACACAAAAATAGGATAGTGTCAAATGACCTATGAAAAAAGAAAACATAGAGATGGGGGAATATTATGAAAAAGCATATTGCATTAATTCAAGGAGATGGAATTGGACCAGAGATTGTGGCAGAAGCAAAAAAGGTATTGAATCAGATTGCACAGCTATACCATCATACCTTTACTTATGAAATGGTAGTGATGGGTGGTTGCTCCATTGATTTATTTGGTGAGCCATTAACAGATGAAATGTTAGAAAAGGCAAAAAACTCAGATGCAGTATTATTAGGTGCTGTGGGAGGAGATGTGGGAAATTCCAAATGGTATCAAGTTCCACCACAAGCAAGACCAGAAGCAGCATTATTAAAGTTAAGAAAAGAATTACACTTATTTGCTAATATAAGACCAGCCTATTTGTATCCACAATTACAAAATGCTTGTCCTCTAAAAAAAGAAGTGATAGGAGATGGATTTGACCTTGTAATTGTAAGAGAATTAACTGGTGGAGTTTATTTTGGAAATAGAAAAACAGAAACTATAAATGGTATTACAAGAGCTAGTGATGAAATGGCATACGATGAAAACGAAATACGACGAATTGCAAAAAAAGCATTTGAGATTGCAAGGAAACGAAGAAAACAAGTAGTTAGTGTAGATAAGGCAAATGTACTTGATACTTCTAGACTTTGGAGAAAGGTAGTTAGTGAAGTAGTAAAAGAGTATGAAGATGTTACCTTATCTCATATGTTAGTAGATAATTGTGCCATGCAATTAGTAAAAAATCCAAAACAGTTTGATGTTATCTTAACGGAAAATATGTTTGGAGATATTTTATCTGATGAAGCTAGTATGATTACAGGTTCCATAGGAATGTTATCAAGTGCAAGTTTAGGGGAAGGAACCTTTGGATTATATGAACCAAGTCATGGTTCAGCACCAGATATTGCAGGTAAAAATATAGCAAATCCAATTGCTACTATTTTATCTGCGGCAATGTTACTCCGATACTCCTTTGATTTAGAAAAAGAAGCAGATTGTATTGAAGAAGCAGTAAGTAAGGTATTAGATGAAGGATATCGAACTGCAGATATTTTCACAGAAGGTTGTAAATTAGTAGGAACAGAGGAAATGGGAACACTTATTTGCAATTACCTAAAAGAACATAATTTAAAATATGGTTGATACACTAATATTGAAAAAAACAAATATTGATATAAAGAGAGAAAACAAGTACAATAGTAATAATAAGAAAATAGAATATTTGGGAGGAGTAGAAAAAGTGGAAGTAAAGAAAAATGTAACACAAGAATTACAACATAATATGAGAAGCAATACAGTAACTGATGGAGTACAGCAAGCACCACATCGTTCCTTATTTCATGCACTAGGTCTTACCGATGAAGAAATTAAGAAACCACTTATTGGAATTGTTAGCTCTTATAATGAAATTGTTCCAGGTCATATGAATTTAGATAAAATCGTAGATGCAGTGAAGTTAGGAGTTGCAATGGCAGGAGGAACTCCAATTGTATTTCCAGCCATTGCTGTTTGTGATGGAATTGCAATGGGACATATTGGAATGAAATATTCTCTTGTAACAAGAGATTTGATTGCAGATTCCACAGAGGCAATGGCTATGGCACATCAATTTGATGCACTTGTTATGGTACCAAATTGTGATAAAAATGTACCAGGTTTATTAATGGCAGCGGCAAGAATTAATGTACCAACTGTATTTGTCAGTGGTGGTCCAATGTTAGCTGGAAAAGTAAAAGGAGAAAAAACAAGTTTATCTTCTATGTTTGAAGCTGTTGGAGCATATACTGCAGGAACAATGACCATGGAAGATGTAAAAGAATTTGAAGAAAAGGCATGTCCAACTTGTGGTTCTTGTTCTGGAATGTACACAGCAAACTCAATGAATTGTTTAACAGAAGTACTAGGAATGGGACTAAAAGGAAATGGAACAATTCCAGCCGTTTATTCTGAGCGTATTCGTCTTGCTAAAATGGCAGGAATGAAGGTTATGGAATTATTAGAAAAAAACATTCGTCCAAGAGATATTATGACAAAGGAAGCATTTTATAATGCTCTAACAGTCGATATGGCACTTGGTTGCTCTACCAACAGTATGCTACATTTACCAGCCATTGCTCATGAAGTAGGAATTGATTTAAACTTAGATATTGCCAATGAAATTAGCGCAAAAACGCCAAATTTATGTCATTTAGCACCAGCAGGACACACTTACATAGAAGATTTAAATGAAGCAGGTGGTGTTTATGCTGTTATGAATGAATTAAGTAAAAAGAACTTAATTCATACAGAACTTATGACAGTAACAGGAAAGACCGTAGGAGAAAATATTAAAGGTTGTGTCAATAAAAATCCAGAAGTAATTCGCCCTGTGGAACACCCATATAGTCAAACTGGTGGAATTGCCATTTTAAAGGGAAATTTAGCACCAGATACAGCAGTGGTAAAACGTTCAGCAGTGGTAGAAGAAATGATGGTACATACTGGACCAGCACGAGTGTTTGATTGTGAAGATGATGCCATTAAGGCAATTAAAGGTGGACAAATTGTAGCAGGTGATGTAGTTGTTATTCGTTATGAAGGTCCAAAAGGCGGTCCAGGTATGAGAGAAATGTTAAATCCAACTTCTGCCATTGCAGGAATGGGCTTAGGTTCTAGCGTGGCATTAATTACTGATGGACGTTTTAGTGGAGCATCAAGAGGAGCAAGCATTGGTCATGTATCTCCAGAAGCAGCAGTAGGAGGTCCAATCGCATTAGTAGAAGAAGGAGATAAGATACATATTAATATCCCTGAAAATAAGTTAGAATTATTAGTTTCAGAGGAAGTGTTAGAAGAAAGACGCAAACGATGGACACCAAGACAGCCAAAAGTAACCACAGGCTATTTGGCAAGATATGCATCTCTTGTAACATCAGCAAATCGTGGGGCAATTTTAGAAGTGAAAAAATAAAACGATTTATAATCATAAGGAATTGTACTAAATGTGAATTTAGCTATAATTCCTTATTGACTATCAAATGAATGGAACGATGGATTAGAGATAAAAAATAGATAGAAAGGGGATAATAATAATGCAATTAACAGGTGCAAGAATTATTATAGAGTGTTTGAAAGAGCAAGAGGTAGATACAGTTTTTGGATACCCAGGTGGAGCTATATTAAATGTTTATGATGAATTATATAAAAATTCCTCAGATATTAACCATATTTTAACCTCCCATGAGCAAGGAGCAGCCCACAGTGCAGATGGATATGCAAGAGCAACTGGTAAAGTAGGCGTATGTATGGCAACTTCAGGTCCAGGGGCTACCAATTTAGTAACAGGAATTGCAACTGCTTATATGGACTCCATTCCTATGGTAGCCATTACTTGTAATGTGGCAGTGTCACTGTTAGGAAAAGATTCTTTTCAAGAGATTGACATTACAGGAGTAACTATGCCTATTACAAAACATAATTTCATTGTAAAAGATGTAAAGGAGTTAGCTGACACCATACGAAAAGCATTTTATATTGCTAACACTGGAAGAAAAGGTCCTGTATTAATTGATATTCCTAAAGATGTTACTGCTAGTAAAACAGAGTATATTCCACAGAAAAAAGAAGCAATTACACAGTTATTGCAACGAGAAAGTAAAAAAGATGGCAACTTATTAGAAGAAGACAGCATAAATAAAATTGTACAATTAATAGAAGAATCAAAAAAGCCATTTGTATTTGTAGGTGGTGGTTGTATTTTAGGCAACGCTAGTAGACAAGTACGAGAATTTGTAGAAAAAATTGATGCTCCAGTCACAGATACACTAATGGGAAAGGGTGCATTTGATGGCTCTAATCCTTACTATTTTGGGATGTTAGGAATGCATGGGACAAAGCCGGCCAATTATGGAGTGAGTGAATGTGATTTATTAATTGTATTAGGAGCTAGATTTAGCGATCGTGTGTATGGAAATGCAAAGAAATTTGCTTCCAATGGAAAAATTATACATATTGATATTGATCCAGTAGAAATTAATAAAAACATAAAAGTGGACTATTCTCTTATTGGAGATGTATGTAATATATTAGAGAAAATCACAGCAAAGGTAACAAAACAATCCCATACCCAGTGGTTAGAGCATTTAAATGAGTATCGAAAGAAATTTCCACTCACTTATAACAAAGAGGTCCTAACAGGTCCATATATTATTGAAACAATTAGTAAACTGACAAATGGAAATGCAATTATTGCCACAGAAGTTGGACAGCATCAAATGTGGACAGCCCAGTTTTATACTTACAAACACCCAAGAACATTGCTAACTAGCGGTGGATTAGGAACTATGGGATATGGCTTAGGAGCAGCAATCGGAGCAAAGGTAGCATGTCCCCAAAAGCATGTGTTTAACATTGCAGGAGATGGTTGTTTTCGTATGAATATGAATGAGATTGCAACAGCAACTAGATATAATATTCCTATTATTCAAGTGGTTATGAACAATCAAGTATTGGGAATGGTAAGACAATGGCAAACACTTTTTTACGAAAAACGATATTCACATACCATTTTAGAAGATAAAGTAGACTTTGTAAAATTAGCAGAGGCAATGGGAGCAAAGGCATATAAAATTACTACAAAGGAAGAAGTAGAACCAGTATTAAAAGAGGCCATGGCAAGTGGAGTACCAGTTGTCATTGATTGTCATATTGATAGAGATGATAAAGTATTTCCAATGGTTGCACCAGGAAAAGCATTGGAAGAATGTTTTACAGAAGAAGATATCCGTTCATAAATAAAATGTGGTATCTAAAGTATTGTGGATAAACCAATACTTTGATACCACATTGTTTTATACATTTGGGTTAGAAATATAACTTCGATATTGACTAGGTGTCATATTCACATATTTCTTAAACACTTTTACAAAATAGTTTACATCATGTATTCCACAAGCTTGTGCAACCATTTGTATTTGCATATTTGTATGATTTAATAGGTAAACAGCATGAGAAACTCTTTTTTGTGTTACATAATCAGTAAGGGTTTGTCCTGTTTCCTTTCGAAATAAATTGGATAAATAGCTAGCATTCATATTAAAGGTGTTTGCTATTTTTTTTAATGTTAAATCTGCAGTCATATCAAAATTAATATAAGTAAGAACTCTTTGTATAATAGGAGAGTATTGCTTTAAAGAGTAATTTTTTATTAGTAAGCAGTATTTATGTATCATTTCCTTTTGCATAGAAGTACCATCAGAAATACTTTGTATGGTTTCAATTTTTCTTGCATAGGTAGAGGACAATCTATCAATATATAAAGGATGTACCGAGCCTTGTTCTACTGCCTTTCGTAAAATAGTATTTAAAATAATCATATAATTTTTTATATTTCTTATAGGATCAGCAACACGTTGCTCCATTCCTTGTTGAAAAGAATTAGAAAAAATATAAGATATTTTTGTTAAATTTCCTTGAGAGATAGAATGCATAAAATTATTTTCTTTTTCATATCGTTTTTCAATGGCTTCAATAGAAAGAAGTGGATCTTCCTCTAAATATTGTTCTGGTGTTTGCAATAAGGAAATGGAAATATCTGGGGCTTTATAATCCACATATTCAAGGCAAATATTAGAATTATTTTCCCAAAGGGATTCCCCTAAGGTATTAATAATAGAATAAATAATTCCTTCATCGGTAAACAATGGAAGACTTAAATAATAGTCTTTTAATTGGCTTAGTTGTTGATTGGATAACAGTCCTTTTGCTACAAGCTCTAATAGTTTATTTTCAGAGATATCCTCTTTCATATAAGGTCCAATAAAAAAGCAAGAATTTTCCCCATCTTTTCCATGGTTCTTAGGAATTTGAAAAAAGATATAATTACAATAGTATTCATCAGTCATACGATATATAGTTTTTTCTTGCAAACTATTAGGTGGAATCATTGCTCCTAGGGAAGAATTATTTTCTCCAAATAACAAATAGCGTAATTTTAAATCAATTTGAGTAGAATGAGATAGTTGAGAAAGGGGAATTATACAATTAGGTAGTAATAATTTTTTTAATAATCGCATGGCAAAAGATAAATCAGAACATTGGTTCATAGTATAGTTACCTCCTAATAAAAGCATTTTATATTATAATTTATTATTCCTTATTTTTATAGAAAAGGCAATAGAAAACAAAAATATTACTATAAATAAACAATATCATTCTAACAAAAAAATTATTTTTTTTATATAATAGATTATGATAAAAATATAACAATGTAGTAAAAAATAAGGCAAATGCTAGATTAGAAGCCATAGGCATAGCCAAAGGCATAGCCATTGCCAAAGCCATATAAAATAGCAAAGTGCCATAGAAATTTATAGAAAAAGGAGAATTACCATGAGAGTTTATGAAACATTAACACATAATTGGTTTTTTACAAAAGAAGCATTTGATACTGTTCCTGTAAGTGCAAATGAAAACTGGGAAAAAGTTTCTATTCCACATACATGGAATGCATTAGACGGACAAGATGGTGGAGCAGATTACTATCGTGGAAAATGTTGGTATGTAACAGAGTTTGATGTAAAAGCAGTAGGAGAAAATAAGCAAATTTACATTGAGTTTGAAGGGGCTTCTGCATTTTGTGAAGTATATGTCAATGGAGAACAAGTAACAACACATGATGGTGGTTACAGTACATTCCGTGCTAATATTACAGAAAAGGTAAAAGTAGGAAGCAATGTATTATCTGTAATGGTAAGCAATGAAGATGTAAGCCACATTTATCCTCAAATGGCTGATTTTACATTCTACGGTGGATTATATCGTGATGTAAAATTACTAACTGTGGATAACACACATTTTGACCTTGATTACTTTGGTGGAAATGGTGTTCATGTAACTTCTGAAATTGTAGAAGAAAGAGATGCAATTCTTCGTATGCATGGATATGTTAAAAATGCAAAAGAATTTGATCGTGTTTCTTTCCAAGTATATGATATGGAAGGAAATGAAGTTGCAGTTGTGGAACAACCAGCTTTAGAAGATACATTTGTAGAAGTAAAGTTAAATCACATTACACTTTGGCAAGGAGTAGAAAACCCATATTTATATACCATTGATATTTTACTACTTAGAAATAACGAGGTAATTGATGAAGTAACTGTAAGACATGGTTTCCGTCATTTCCATGTAGATGCACAAAAAGGATTTTTCTTAAATGGTGTGTTAACTCCATTAAGAGGGGTATCTCGCCATCAAGATAAATACGGCATTGGAAATGCATTAACAAAAGAAGACCATAGACAAGATGCAGAAATGATTCGTGAATTAGGAGCAAATACCATCCGTCTTGCACACTATCAACATAGCCAAGCATTTTATGATTTATGTGATGAAATGGGATTCATTCTTTGGGCAGAAATTCCATTTATTAGTAAAATGAATCAAGATCCAGCTGCACATGATAACTGTATTCTTCAAATGAACGAATTAATTGTTCAAAACTGTCACCATACATCTATTTGTATGTGGGGAATTTCCAATGAAATTACCATTGGAGGAAGTTCACCAAAATTAGTAGAAAACTTAAAAGACTTAAATGAACTAGCACATAAGTTAGATCCAACAAGACTAACAACTATGGCACAAGTATCTGCACTTCCAATGACGGATGAACAAAATCAAATTACTGATATTTTAAGTTATAACCACTACTTTGGTTGGTACAATGGTTCTTTAGAAGACAATGAAAAGTGGTTAGATACCTTCCATGCAATGCACCCAGAACGAGCACTTGGTATTTCTGAATATGGTTGTGAAGGAATTATTACTTACCATAACGATGAGCCAAAAGCAGGAGATTACAGCGAAGAATATCAAGCAATTTATCACGAACATATGGCAAAAGTAATTGAAGAACGTCCTTGGTTATGGGCAACTCATATTTGGAATATGTTTGACTTTGGCTGTGATGCAAGAAACGAAGGTGGCGTTGCAGGAAGAAATAACAAAGGTTTAGTAACACTTGATCGTAAGGTAAAGAAAGACTCTTACTATTTATACCAAGCATACTGGAGCAAGAAACCAATGGTTCATATTTGTAGCAAACGTTATGGAAAGCGTGCTTCTGAAACAATTACAGTTAAGGTGTATAGTAATGCATCTCATGTACAATTATATGTAGATGGAGTTTTATTTGCAGAACAATCCGCACATCGTGTGTTTGTATTTGAAAATGTACCACTACATGCAGGATTTACTACAATAACAGCAAAGACAGAAGATTGTAGTGATGTAACAGCATTTGAAAGAGTAGAATCAGCATTTGAAGCATATCACTTTGTAGAAGATGAATCAGAAACAGGTGTTACAAACTGGTTTGAATATGCAGATTTAGAAACAGAACGTAGCATGACATTTAACGAAGGATATTATTCTATTAAAGATACCATTCGTGACATTTTAGAAAGTAGTGATGAAGCTGCAGCTGTTATTTTAAATGCCTTTAGTAGTATGATGTCAATGAAGATTAAAAAGTCAATGCTTATGATTATGGCAGATAGAACAGTAGAAGATATGTTCTCATTCCCAGCATCAAGCAATGAAACTCTTGACATTGAAGCAATTAAAGCTTATGTAAATGAAATGTTACAAAAGATTGAAAAATAAAGATAGAAAATCTTTCTCTAAAGAAAATAGGTACTACTAAAATAGGAGTATGGAGATATAGTGATATATTTCCTACTCCTATTTTTCCTTTGTAAAAGTTCAATGAAAATTAAAAACTATTATGTAATTATATGTTTCACAACAGGAATCAGGTGGGATAGAAATTTAGAAATATATTTACACGAAAGAAAAAACACGATATAATAAAAATCTAGAAAATAAAATGAAACAAAGTAGAGAGAAGTGTAATGGAACAAACAGAGAAAATGGTAGAAAAACAAAAAAAAGAAGGGATAGCATCAATCATAGCTGTGATATTGTTATATGGAGCATTTAAGTTACTTGGATTTGGCTGTCCTATTAAGCTAGTTACTGGTATCTCTTGTGCAGGTTGTGGAATGACAAGGGCATGGGAGGCAATGTTTCATTTTCACATAGAAGAAGCATTTTATTATCATCCACTATTTTTTTACCTATTGTTTTTGGAACATGGTGGATATTTCGTAACAAATTATATCCTAAGGTGTATAAACTAGGAATTATTACAATGGCAATGTTATTTCTTACAGTATATGTGATAAGGCTTATCAATCCGGCGAATACTGTAATAGAGATAAATATAAAAAATGGTTTGATATACCATATTTTTAATAAACTGATAGGGAGGTAATAGACATGGTAGATACAAATAGAAGTCTTGTAAAGTATATTGTATTTTCCATTCTTACATGTGGAATTTATAGCTATTATTTTATTTATAAGTTGGCACAAGATATGAATATTATTTGTGCAGGTGATGGAGAGGAAACTCCAGGGTTAATTATGTACATATTATTAAGTTTTGTAACCTGTGGGTTGTATCAACTATATTGGTTATATAAAATTGGAAATCGTATGCAAAACAATGCCCCAAGATATGGATTGCGATTTGAAGAAAGTGGAACAACACTTTTATTGTGGTATATTATTGGGTATATTACTTGTGCAGTTGGTTGTTATATTTCCATGTATTTTATCATTCGTAATATGAATTCCCTTGCTAGCGCTTACACTTACGGCAATCAAGGAACAAATTTTTAATATAGTATAACAAGGCAAAGCTAGTATCCGGATTTACTGGCTTTGTTTTTTTATAGTTTGTATTTCAATTTTAAAATATGTATGTTATATTTTTAGAGAAGTGCTATATAGATATAGAAGAAAAATACAAGTTGGTTACTAGTTTGGGTTATAAAATATACATATATTAGAAGGAAATAATAAATGAAAAAAGAACAATGGATTTTACAAGGAAAAAAGGCAGATTTTAATCAAATAGCAAAGGACTACAACATTTCCCCTATGCTTGCTCGCATTATACGAAATAGAGATGTGATTGGAAATGAAAACATTGATAAATATTTATATGGAACAGTAAACAATTGTTATAATCCACGTCTATTAAAAGGAATGAATGAAGCAGAAACAATGATTGTATCCTGTATAGAGAAC
>CAJFOH010000125.1 GCA_904395845.1 uncultured Lachnospiraceae bacterium | reverse complement strand
CTTTTACATGCTCCTTTCTCTCTTTCCATGGGATTCTTCCATTAATGATACAGTTTCCTTCTTCTGGAGTTAAAATACCACTTAGAATTTTTATGGTACTACTTTTTCCTGCACCATTTGGTCCAATATAACCAACCATTTCTCCCTTTTCCACAAAAAATGATAGATTTTGAATTGCTTTTACTTCTTCATATTGCCTATGAAATAAGTTTTTCCAAGCAGATTTCATTCCTGCTTCTCGTCTTGATACTTTGTAAATTTTAGATAGATTTTTCACTTCAATCATGACATATCCTCCTTTATTATTCTCTTCTACTTTAAGAATACTGATAATCCATAGCAATGATTGCTTATTCTTTTATTATTTATCTACTTATTTTCCATTGATAAATAAATTTACGTTTATATAGGATTATCTATAAACAGAGGACAAGGCATTAAAAGGTCACGATCCTTTTGTGGCTTATTGTCATAATTTATATATTTGTCTTTTAATAAATTTCCTTTTCTTCCATTGGGCAAAAGAAAGGGACTTTTATTATATATCTATTAATATTATTGGTCAATCCTTTCTATAAAAGTTTTATTGCGCTCTAATTCTTCCTCCAAATCCAGCAAATATTTCTTTACTTCTATTCCACAAGCAAATCCTATTAACTTACCATTTGCTCCAATGACTCTGTGACATGGTACTACAATTAGTATTGGATTTTTATTGATTGCTCCTCCTACTGCTCTACTTGCGTTTGGGTTCCCTATTTTTGTTGCAATCTCTTTATAAGATACCCTACTACCAAATGGAATATTTCTTAACTCATTCCAAACCTTTTTTTGAAACTCTGTTCCATAAAAACAGATAGGAAGATTAAATTTTGTTCGCTTCTGTTCAAAATATTCCCTTAACTGACGATACGCCTCCCTTGCTAATTTAGATTCTTCTGTTGAACCACCTTGTTTATCTACTAAATCAATGGCTGTAATATAATTTCCATCGTCTTCAATACAAATACATCCAATTGGAAAATTATAATAATATTTATGATTCATTCTTACTCCTTTTTCTACCTGCATTTATTTTTATAGTTTTTGTTTCTATTTTGTGGAACAATATTTTGAAAGCTCACTTTACAATATTAGCCACACTATATCACGATTTTCCAATTCTTTCAATTAGGTTCCAGAAAATGTTTCTTCTTTAACATCTGAATTTTATGGAATGTATAGGTTTACACTATGTATTGAAATATAATAACACCATATATTATTATACTTTAAACTTTTAAAGTTTGCATTAATAAAGTGTTGACAATCTATTACTTATGCACTACAATTACACATATCTTATTAGACATTATATGCTTATAAAAAGCAAATGAAACTTGGAGGAATACAGTATGATTATTATTATGAAACCCAATGCAGATTCAAGTGACATTGAACATATTATAGAAATAATTAAAGAAAAAGGATTAGCCCCACATATTAGTGTAGGAACAAATGTGACTATTATTGGAGTAATTGGAGATAAAACTAAACTACAAGATGCTCCATTAGATACAATACCTAGTGTTGACCGTATCATTCCTGTAACAGAATCCTACAAATTAAGCAACCGTAAGTTTCACCCAGAAAACTCTATTATTTCTGTGGGAAATACAACGATTGGCCCTAATAACTTAACAATCATGGCTGGTCCTTGTGCTATTGAGACAGAAGAACAATTGATGCAAACTGCACTTGCAGTAAAAAAAGCAGGAGCAACTATTCTTCGTGGAGGAGCGTATAAGCCAAGAACTTCTCCATATTCTTTCCAAGGGTTAGAAGAATATGGTCTTCAATTAATGGATCAAGCAAGAAAAGAAACAGGTCTTTCTGTTGTATGTGAAGTAACTAGCCATCGTGCCATTGAATCAGCGATAAAATATGTAGATATGCTTCAAATTGGAGCTAGAAATATGCAAAACTTTGAACTTTTAAAAGAAGCTGGAAGGTCAAAAATGCCTATTTTATTAAAGCGAGGAATTGCCGCAACCATTGATGAATGGTTAAATGCTGCCGAATATATTATTGCCGAAGGAAATCCAAATGTTGTGTTATGTGAACGTGGCATTCGTACCTATGAAACAGCAACTAGAAATACTTTAGATATTAGTGCTGTACCAGTAATCAAAAGCAAAAGTCATCTTCCAATTATTGTTGATCCAAGTCACGCTACTGGAGTTCGTGATTATGTTGCCCCTCTTTCTAAAGGTGCTGTGGCAACTGGTGCAGATGGGCTAATGATTGAAGTCCACCCTTGTCCTGAATGTGCATTATCCGACGGTCCTCAATCTCTTACTTTTGAACAATTTGAACAATTATGTAACCAGTTAAAACCATACGCAGCGTTAGAAGGAAGGTCTTTTTAATGGATGGCATTATCGGATTTATTGGATTTGGATTAATTGGAGGCTCAATAGCCAAGCGTATAAAAAAAATCTATCCGCATTATACAATTATGGCATACTCCAACTCTGTCAATGAGTTAATAGATGCTTCCAATGATGGTATTGTCAATGTTATTTTAGATAGCATTGACAAACACTTCTCCACTTGTGACATGATTTTTTTATGTGCACCTGTCACATACAACATTGCTTATTTGCCTTTATTAAAGTCACTGATTAAGCCTTCTTGTATTATAACAGATGTAGGTAGCACAAAAACAGGAATTCATCAAAGTGTAAGTTCCTTATTGTTAGAACACTCATTTATTGGTGGTCACCCAATGGCTGGCTCCGAAAAGAGTGGCTATAAACACTCTTCCACTCATTTAATTGAAAATGTATATTACATTATTACTCCAACAAAACAAACTCCAACTTCTAACCTTGAATTTTTCACTCATTTTATTGCAAGTTTAGGGGCTATCCCTCTTGTTCTTGATTATGAGACACATGATTTTATTGTTGCTACTATTAGTCATCTTCCCCATATTGTTGCTGCTCAATTGGTTCAATTAGTTATGGAGCATGACACCCAAAATGAAACGATGAAACAAATAGCTGCGGGAGGATTTAAAGATATTACTCGAATTGCATCGTGCTCTCCTATTTTATGGGAACAAATTTGTATGGATAATCGACATCATCTTATCCCTATTTTAGAAACATATATCCATGGACTAAAGGATACTCTATCTGTACTAAAAAAGGGAGAATCTGAAAAAATATATGATTTGTTCCATACATCAGGTACTTATCGTAATAGTATGACTCACTCAGTTTCTGGTCCAATTCCACCAAAATATTCTATTTATTGCAATCTAATTGATAAAACAGGTGCAATTGCCACAGTAGCAACCATACTGTCCAATTCTAATATTAGTATTAAAAATATTGGTATTGTTCATAATCGTGAACAATTTGAAGGTGCCTTAAATATACAATTCTATGACAATACTTCCTATGAACAAGCAAAGAAAACATTGCAAGAACATGGATATTCTATCTTTTTTTAATATTAGTTCTTTTCTTATAAAAAAAGTAAGCTACCCTTTCATGAAAGATAGCTTACTTTTTTATGTTTTATATTATTAATAATCGCTTACTTAAAAATGATTATCTTTGAACACGTCCAGATCCATCTCCAGCTACTAAGTTGTCAACGTCTGCTCTACTTACTAAGTTGAAATCTCCTGGGATTGTGTGCTTTAATGCAGATGCTGCTACACCAAATTCAAGAGCTGCCTTGAAATCTTTGTTATCAACAAATCCACAGATAACACCAGCTGCGAAAGAATCTCCACCACCTACACGGTCAACGATTCTTACGTTGTACTTCTTAGAGTGATAGAATTCCTTTGTATCTCTAGAGTAGATACAAGCTGACCAACCATTGTCAGATGCAGAGTAGCTTTCTCTTAAAGAAGAAATTACATACTTGAAGTTGAACTTTTCAACCATTTGCTTGAAGATATCTTCGTATCCAGCTAATTCAAGATCACCACTTGTTACGTCTGTATTACCTGGCTTGAATCCTAATACCTTTTCAGCATCTTCTTCGTTACCAATACATACATCAACGTATTGCATTAAGTTGCTCATAACCTTTTGAGCCTTTTCAGAAGACCATAACTTCTTACGGAAGTTTAAGTCAACAGAAACTGTTACTCCATGAGCCTTAGCTGCCTTACAAGCTAATTCTGTAAGAACTGCTGCTTCATCAGAAACAGCTGGAGTAATTCCTGTAAAGTGGAACCAATCTGCTCCTTCAAAAATTGCATCAAAATCAAAATCTTCTGCTGTTGCAGTTGAAATAGAAGAATGAGCTCTATCATATACTACGTTAGAAGCTCTCATAGAAGCTCCTGTTTCTAAGTAGTAAATACCAAGTCTTTCTCCACCTCTAGCAACATGCTTTGTTTCAACATTGTACTTTCTTAATGCTGCAACTGCACATTCACCAATTGGGTTTGCTGGAACTTTAGATACAAAAGATGCATCATGTCCGTAGTTTGCTAAAGATACTGCTACGTTAGCTTCTCCTCCACCATAGTTTACATCAAATTGATCTGCTTGAATAAACTTTTCAAAACCTGGTGTAGATAATCTTAACATAATCTCACCCATAGTAACAATCTTTGCCATGTTTAAATTCTCCTTTTATTTTAAATTCCTTTTATCATCTTCACAGTAATTACTGTATATTTATATAAAGTTTCCTAATAATCATTAAGTATTATTAGGAAACTCCATTATCCTTTGACTATCTTCCTTGAGCCTTACGAACTGCTGCAACAAATTCTTGAG
>CAJFOH010000124.1 GCA_904395845.1 uncultured Lachnospiraceae bacterium | reverse complement strand
TTTTCCTCATTTTCTTCAGATACAATCTTTGTTTCATGATAAAAACGATTCAGTGCATTGGATAGGTCATAAATGTAAGCACAAATTTTATGAGGTGCACTTTCTTTATATGCTTGCTCCATCATTTCATTAAATTTAGTTAGTTCAAGCATTAATGCCTTTTCACTATCATTAATAGCAGGAAGAATTGTGCTACTTTCCACAATATGTGGCTTTACCTCTGCTAATTTCTTTAAAATAGATTTGATTCGTACAATAGTATATAAAATATATGGTCCAGTATTCCCTTCAAAAGAAATAAAACGATCTACATCAAATACATAATCTTTTCCTGCCTGATTTGATAAGTCACCATATTTTAAAGCAGCAAGTCCAATAATTTTGGCTGTATTTCTTGCTTCTTCTTCCTCTACGGAACGATTTTCCATCATTTTTTCATATACTGCTTGATTAATTTCAGAAATTAATGTTTCAAGACGCATAACACCACCTTCTCTTGTTTTAAATGGCTTTCCGTCTTTTCCATTCATAGTACCAAACCCTAAAAATTGTAATTCTGTTTCTTCTCTAGCAATTCCAGTTTTTTTCGCACAACGGAATACTTTTGTAAAATGCATTTCCTGACGTTTATCTACCACATATAAAATCTTATCTGGGTGGAACAATTTTTCACGCTCTACAATTGTTGCTAAATCTGTTGTTTCATATAAAGCTGCACCATCAGATTTTAAAATTAGACATGGTGGAATTTCTTTTTTATCGTCATCTCTTGCAACATCTACAATTAATGCTCCTTCACTAACATAAGCAAAACCATCTTCCTTCATCTTTTCTACCATAGCCGGAATATATGGTTGAGCATCACTTTCACTTTTCCACAAATCAAAGTGAACATTTAAATTTCCATAATTTTTCTTTAAATCAGTTACAGAAACATTCATAATGTGTTTCCAAAGTGCTGTATAACCTCTATGACCATTTTGAAGCTTAAAAGTAGCATCATGAGCCTTCTTTGCAAATGCTTCGTCTACTTTTGATTTTCCACTAGCACATGGGTAAATTTCTTCTAATTCAGAAATGGTAAATGGAGCTTCTTCTGGATATTCACCTGTATAATCTTCATCAAAATAACATAACTGTGGTTGACGTTCTTTTACTTCTTCAATAATAAGTCCCATTTGAAGTCCCCAATCACCAAGATGAACATCACCAATTACATTTGCTCCCATATAACGATACAAACGTTTGATAGAATCTCCAATGATTGCAGAACGAAGATGTCCTACATGAAGTGGCTTTGCTACGTTTGGTCCGCCGTAGTCAATGATAATTTCTAGACCCTTACCAATAGGATTGCAACCTAATTTATCATCATTTACCATATCATTTAAGTAACTAGCTAAAAATTCATTGCTTACTTTCATATTGATAAACCCTGGCATAACGGCTGTTACTTCTAAAAACATAGGTTCCTTTTGTAAATCTTCTACTACTTCATTGGCAATCATAATAGGAGCTTTTTTATATGCCTTCGCTGCTGCCATAGCTCCATTGCATTGATATTCACATAAATCTGGTCGATTGGATACAGATACCTTTCCATAACTTGCATCATAGCCATGTGCTACAAATGCATTGGATACTTGTGTTGAAATGATATCTAATATTTTATTCATAACCGTACGTTCCTTTCTTTTTTCCTATCTTTTATTACTGTCTATCATAGTTACATGAAAAACAATTTTTTTATCCCATTAAAACAAGATGTGCAATGGCAACATCGTCATCTTCTGTAAATCCACCTTGAATGGTCATTTGAACCAACATTACATAAGACTCATCCATATTTAGATTAACTGCAATTTCTTTTGTCGTATGTCCATTTGCAATTTCTTCCTTAATTGCTCTAATATGCTTTACTGTTTCTTGCAACTTTGAATCATTATTCGATATATCAAGTGAAACATCATCTATCATATCTCCATCAATATAACTTTCTTTTACAAATTGTTCAAATGATGGCAATGTCTTTGTATGCTCTTTATAAAAATCTTCTGAAATTTCCCAATCCTTCTGTTCCATGATATCCCTCACATATAAATAGGGGAAATCGTCCTAGGAACGACCTCCCCCTTTTTTGTTCCTTTAATTACTATTTATCAATCAAAACCTTATTTTACATCTTTTATGCTAAAGTTAATTCTACCCATTTTATCTTTTCCTAAGCATACAACTTTAACAATATCTCCAACTTTTAATACATCTTCTATTTTTCCAATTCTTTCTTTTGAAATTTTAGAAATGTGTACCATGCCTTCTTTACCTGGAGCAAATTCAATGAATGCACCAAATTCTCTAATACTTGATACTTTTCCTTGATAGATTTGACCCTCTTCAAATTCAGTAACAATCATACGAATAATTTCAATTGCTTTACGAATCATATCCATATCATTGGAGCAAACAGATACTAAACCTTCTTCTGAAATGTCGATTTTTACACCTGTTTCATCAATTATTTTATTGATTACTTTTCCTTGCTTTCCAACAACATCACCAATTTTTTCAGGGTCAATTTGAATTTTATCAATCTTTGGAGCATATTTTCCAACTTCTTCTCTTGGCTTTGAAATAGCTGGTAACATAATATCATTTAAAATATACATTCTAGCTTCTTTTGTTTTTTGGATTGCTTCTTCAATAATTGGTCTTGTTAAACCATGAATTTTAATATCCATTTGAATTGCTGTAATTCCCTTTTCTGTACCAGCAACTTTAAAGTCCATATCACCAAAGAAGTCTTCTAATCCTTGGATATCTGTTAATACAATGTAATCCTCATCGGTATCACCTGTTACTAAACCACAAGAAATACCTGCAACAGCACGCTTAATTGGTACACCTGCTGCCATTAAAGACATAGTAGATGCGCAAACAGATGCTTGTGATGTAGAACCGTTAGATTCAAATGTTTCAGAAACAGTACGGATTGCATAAGGGAACTCTTCTTCACTTGGTAATACTGGAACTAATGCCTTTTCTGCCAATGCTCCATGACCAATTTCACGTCTTCCTGGACCTCTTGATGGCTTTGTTTCCCCAACAGAATAAGATGGGAAGTTGTAATGATGCATATAACGTTTTGATGTTTCTGCTTCATCTAATCCGTCGATTCTTTGTGCTTCTGATAATGGTGCTAATGTTGTAACAGTACAAATTTGAGTTTGTCCACGTGTAAACATAGCAGAACCATGTACTCTTGGAAGCAAGTCAATTTCAGCTGCAAGAGGACGGATTTCAGTAATTGCACGACCATCTGGACGTTTATGATCTTTTAAAATCATCTTACGGACAGTTTTCTTTTCAAATTTATACAATGCTTCACCAATAAGTGGTAACCAT
>CAJFOH010000123.1 GCA_904395845.1 uncultured Lachnospiraceae bacterium | reverse complement strand
TTTGTTGGAATTGTTGTATTTCTTTCAATTAATCTTGTAGCAACACCACCCATTGTTTCAATGGATAAAGAAAGTGGAGTAACGTCAAGTAATAGGATATCTCCTGCACCTGTATCTCCAGCTAACTTACCACCTTGAATAGATGCACCGATAGCAACACATTCGTCTGGGTTTAAGCTCTTAGATGGTTCTTTTCCTGTTAATTGTTTTACCTTTTCTTGTGCAGCAATCATACGTGTTGAACCACCAACTAATAATACTTTATCTAATTCAGAAGCTGTCATACCAGCATCTTTTAACGCATTTTGTACTGGGATTGCAGTTCTTTCAATTAAGTCATGTGTTAATTCATCAAATTTAGCTCTTGTTAAAGTCATATCAAGATGCTTTGGTCCTTCTTGAGTTGCTGTGATAAATGGAAGGTTAATGTTTGTTGTTGTAGATGTAGATAATTCCTTCTTAGCCTTTTCAGCAGCTTCTTTTAATCTTTGTAATGCCATCTTATCTGTTGATAAGTCAACACCTTCTGCTTTCTTAAATTCAGCTAACATCCACTCTGTAATCTTGTTATCAAAGTCATCTCCACCTAATCTGTTATCTCCAGATGTAGCTAATACTTCGATAACTCCATCACCGATTTCAATGATTGATACGTCGAATGTACCACCACCTAAATCGTAAACCATAATTTTTTGTTCTTTTTCATTATCAAGACCATAAGCTAATGCTGCTGCTGTTGGTTCGTTGATAATTCTCTTTACATCAAGACCAGCAATCTTACCAGCATCTTTTGTTGCTTGTCTTTGAGCATCGTTAAAGTAAGCTGGAACTGTGATAACTGCTTCTGTTACCTTTTCTCCTAAATAGCTTTCAGCATCTGCTTTTAACTTTTGAAGAATCATAGCTGAAATTTCTTGTGGAGAATATTTTTTATCATCAATAGAAACTTTATAATCTGTTCCCATATGTCTTTTAATAGAAGAAATTGTCTTTTCTGCATTTGTAACTGCTTGACGCTTTGCAGGTTCACCTACTAAACGTTCTCCTGTCTTTGAAAATGCTACGATTGAAGGAGTTGTTCTTACACCTTCTGTATTTGCGATAACAACTGGCTTTCCACCTTCCATAACTGCTACGCATGAATTTGTTGTTCCTAAGTCAATACCAATAATCTTACCCATGATTAATTCCTCCTAATTTTCATTTACATTTAAATCTATCTAATATTAATTTGCAACCTGTACCATGGAATGTCTTACAACATTACCTTTGTAAGTATATCCTTTTTGGAATTCTGTAGTAATAATATTTTCTCCTACTTCTTCACTTTCTACATGCATAACTGCATTATGAAGATTTGGATCAAATTCTTTTCCCACTGCTTCAATTGGTGCTACACCAATTTCTTCTAATGTTTTCATTAATTGTTTATATATCATATCCATTCCTTCTGAAAAAGCACTTCCTTTTTCTTCTTCTGGAATAGCAGATAATCCTCTTTCAAAATTATCAACAACTGGCAATATTTTTTCGATTACATTTTTTGCACCGATTTCGTACATTGCTGTTTTTTCTTTTTCAGTACGATTTCTAAAGTTTTCAAATTCTGCCAAGTTTCTTTTTAGCTTATCGGTTAATTCTTCGATTTGAATATCTTTTTTATCTTTCTTATCCTTTTTCTTTCCAAATAAGCCTTTTTTTTCTTGTTCTTTTGAAGATTCGCCTTCTGTAATTTCTTCTGAAACATCTTCTTCTGAAGAAGTTTCTTCATTATCGAAAGCCCTTTTTGCTTCTCTTTCTTCTAAAACTTCCTCAGCAAAATCTTCTGCTGATTCTTCTAATATTTCTTCTGTTATATCTATATCTTTTTCTAAATCCGCCATGGTCACTCACCTTTCTACTATTCTTTGTTGTAAATGGTATCTAACTGTTCCATTAACGTTTTTAGAGTACCAACAACTTTTTCATAATCCATTCTCTTTGGACCAATTACTCCAATTGTTCCTGTAATACCATCGCCTAATTCATAATTAGCTGTTACCACACTACAATCTTTCATTGTCTGTACTGATGTTTCATTGCCTATATACACTTGTATTCCAGTATTCTCTCCGTTTGCATTTGCAATAAATTCTGCTAACGCTTCTTTTTCTTCAAACGTAGATATTAATTCACTAGCTTTGTTACCATCTGTCAATTCAGGATATTTAAAAATATTTGTAGCACCACTTGTATAAATATCTGGTGTTTCACTATCCTCACGAATTGCCTCTGCAACCGCTTCTAATACTGCACCAACCACACCACTATGATCTCCTGCCTGTTCCTTTAGCCTTGTTATCATAGATAAATTGATTTCGTTAATTGATAATCCGTTTAACGTACTATTTAGCAAAATATTCAGCGAGAGTAATTCCTCATCTCCAATGGTATCTATCATATCTATCATGGAGTTTTTAATTAGATTCCCCTCTGTTACAACTACGATTAATAGCTTGTTGTATTCTACTTTTGATAACTGTATGAATTTTAGCTTTGTTTGGTTGTATGTTGGACCTGTAATCATCGTTGCATAATTTGTATTAGTGGCAAGTAGCTTTGCCATTTGTTTTAATAACAATTCTACTCTGTCTACTCTCTTTATAAGAAAGTCTTTCATTTGAGAAACTTCTCTGTCTTTCTCCTCCATTAAATTATCAACGTATAATCGATATCCTTTATCAGAAGGAATTCTTCCTGCTGATGTATGTGGCTGTAAAATAAGCCCCATCTCCTCCAAATCTGCCATCTCATTTCGTATTGTTGCTGAACTAAGATTCAATTCGGAATATTTGGAAATTGTACGTGATCCAACAGGCTCACCAGTTTCCAAGTAAGTTTGGATAATAGCTTTTAGTATTGTAAGCTTTCGATTATCCAGCTCCATTGTCTCACTTCCTTTCCTCTTATTAGCACTCAACAGTATCGAGTGCTAACATCTATTCATAAGATACCACTATAACCAATTTGTGTCAATAGTTTTTTATAAAGAATCTATAAATTATAAAAAAATAAATTATGAATTAATTAGAAACGAATATCGATACTTATTATTTTTATTATAAGCAAAAAGAACTGATTACATACCCTTAAGAATTAGTAAAATACCGACTTAAAAATATTAGGTTTATTACTAACATTTCAAAGTCGGTAGACATTTTTGTTTTATTTGTCAATCATTGTTTCTATCTATTAAAAAGTTTGATAACACATAATTACTAATAGATATTCCTTCCTTAGTAAGATAGATTCTATGACTGGTTTCTATTAAAAATCCTTTTTTTATAAAATCTTGTATTACATCTTGATAAACATCTTCTATTCTTATTTGAAACCGTTTATAAAACTCTTCTTTTGAAACACCTTGTATCAAACGAAGTCCTAAAAACATAAACTCTTCCATTGCAGAAATGTTATCCACTTCTACTACATCTTCTTCTAATGAAATTGTTTCATCTTTAAAATCACTTTTTTTATCTTGATAAGAAAAGCAAAGTTGCTTTCCTTTTTCAAAATCTTTCCATATATCCAAATATGTGTCCATATCACTTGTATTGGAAAAACGATGGTTTTCAAAATAAGAAGATGCGCCTATACCAAAGCCTACATAGGAGACTAATGTCCAGTAAAATAAATTGTGCAAACATTCAAATCCAGATTTTGCATAATTGGAAATCTCATACTGAGAATATCCACCAGTTTCTAATAGCTCCTTTGTCATCTCATACATCTGTCTTTCTTCCTCTTCTTCTGGCAACTCTTTGCCTGAGGAATACTGATAATAAAATGGAGTCCCTTCTTCTATTATCAGACTGTAGGCAGAAATATGCTCTGGGGGAGGAGTTAACTTCATTATCGTTGTAATATCCTTCTTCCAATCTTCTTTTGTTTCCCTTGGAAGTCCTGACATTAAATCTATATTAATATTGGAAAAACCTACTTCCCTAGCTAACCGATAACTTTCTAAAAACTGTTCATATGTATGAATTCTTCCCAACCGTTTTAGCATTTCATTGTTTGTAGATTGTAATCCAAAACTAATCCGATTGACACCAGCATTTCTATAACAAACCAAAGTTTCCTTTGTAACTGTTCCAGGATTACACTCCATCGTAATCTCTACTGTTTCATTCCATGTAGTTACTTTTTTTAGACAAGATAAGATTCTCTCTACTTGCTCTCCTGTTAATAAAGAAGGAGTTCCACCCCCAAAGAAAATAGTTCTTACTACATATTCTTTGGAGATGAATGAACCTTTTGCTTCTATTTCTTTTATTAAAGCTTGTACATATTCTTCTTTTCTTTCTTCTGTACTAGGTGCAGATAAAAAATCACAGTAATAACATTTTCTTTCACAAAATGGAATGTGTATATAAATTCCATAGTAGTGAGATTCATTTTCCATTCTCATCGTTTTCCAAATCATAGTATTAGTTTTCATCTAGCTTTAAAACACTCATAAATGCTTTTTGTGGAATTTCAACATTACCAACCATTCGCATACGTTTCTTACCTTCTTTTTGCTTTTCTAGTAACTTACGCTTACGAGAAATATCTCCACCATAACACTTAGCTAATACGTCTTTTCTCATTGCTTTTACTGTTTCTCTTGCAATAACCTTACTTCCAATAGCTGCTTGAATTGGAATTTCAAATAATTGTCTTGGAATTTCTTCTTTTAGTTTTTCGCACATCTTACGACCTCTTTCGTAAGCACTTCCTTCAAATACAATAAAGGATAATGCGTCAACTTCTTCACGATTTACTAAAATATCTAGCTTTACTAATTGGCTTCTTTCATATCCTTTCATCTCATAATCAAAGGAAGCATATCCACGAGAACGTGACTTTAAGGCATCAAAGAAATCGTAAATGATTTCATTTAATGGTAAGTCATACTTGATTAATGCACGAGTTCCTTCAATATATTCCATGCCATTGTAGATACCACGTCTTTCTTGACATAAATCCATAATTGCACCAATAAATTCAGTTGTTACCATAATTTCTGCTGATACAAATGGTTCTTCCATATAATCAATTTCTGATGGATCTGGTAAGTTTGATGGATTTGTAATTTCTAACATTGTTCCATCTGTTTTATGCACACGATATACAACGCCTGGCGCTGTTGTTACTAAATCTAAGTTGTATTCTCTTTCCAAACGTTCTTGAATAATTTCTAAATGTAATAGTCCTAAAAATCCACAACGGAACCCAAACCCTAACGCAATGGATGTTTCTGGTTCAAATTGTAAGGATGCATCATTTAATTGAAGCTTTTCTAATGCTTCTCTTAAATCTCCATATTTTGCACCATCTGCTGGATATACCCCGCAATATACCATTGGAGTTACTTTTTTATATCCTGGAAGTGGCTCTTTTGCTTCATTATCAAGACGGGTAATCGTATCACCTACACGAGTATCTGCTACATTTTTAATACTAGCAGTAATATAACCAACCATACCTGCACTTAACTCATCACAAGCAATAAATTGTCCTGCTCCAAAATATCCTACTTCTACAACTTCTGCTGTTGCACCAGTTGCCATCATTTTAATCTTTGTTCCCTTGCTAACACGTCCCTCTTTAATACGACAAAAAACAATAACTCCTTTGTAAGAATCATAAATAGAGTCAAAAATAAGAGCACGAAGCGGAGCATCTGGATCTCCTGTTGGTGCTGGAATTTTGGTTACGATTTGCTCTAATACTTCCTCAATATTTAAACCATTTTTTGCAGAAATTCTTGGAGCATCTTGTGCCTCAATTCCAATAATGTCTTCAATTTCCTCTACTACTCGATCTGGATCGGCACTAGGTAAGTCAATTTTATTAATTACTGGAAATACATCTAAGTTGTGGTCTAGTGCTAAATACACGTTGGCAAGTGTTTGGGCTTCAATCCCTTGTGCAGCATCTACTACTAAAATTGCTCCATCACAAGCTGCCAAACTTCTTGATACTTCGTAATTAAAGTCAACATGTCCTGGAGTGTCAATTAGGTTGAAAATATATTCTTCTCCATCTTGTGCTTTATATACGATACGAACTGCCTGTGATTTGATAGTAATTCCTCTTTCACGCTCTAAATCCATATTATCAAGGACTTGTGCTTGCATTTCTCTACTTGTTAATAATCCTGTCTTTTCAATAATTCTATCTGCTAATGTAGATTTCCCATGGTCGATATGGGCAATAATACAAAAATTTCTAATCTTACTTTGATCAAATTGGTTCATCAGTTCCTCCTAATAACGCTTTCTTTTGTAACGCTTATTATACCTTATGAATTATGTAATAGCAATATCCTTTCATGATTTCCCTATGACTTTATGTAGAATATCTGCCAATAATGGCATTGCATTCATAGCCTCCTCCACTGTATTTGTCTGTGCTCCTACCTCTACCAATGCACATCTTGAGGCAATGTGTTGGTTGTAACGGTTTTTATTTAAGTATATTACTCGTAAAAGGTCAGGATAATATGCCTTTGTTGTAAGTGCCATTTGTAGACTAAATGCCAAATTATCTTCCCTATATGGATTTTCCATACCTGCAATTTCTCCATTGGCATCACGACACATTCCATTAAAAAACATTAACTTGGCTGTTTGTTTTCCATTTACTTCTGTTACTAGATGTACGTTTTCATCTACCCCATCTCTATGTAAATCAATAACGATTTCAATGCTTGGGTTGTCCTTTAAAATTTGCTCAATATTTGGTAGTGCCTTTTCATAAGCTGGGTTTCTATCAATTTTTCCATCTGTCATATCATACACCCCTGTGTGATGGATTACATGATAGCCATATTGTTCTGTTAAAATTGACGTTAAATAATTTCCTACCCCTATAATTGTATCCTCTATATTTCCAGATACAGAATCTTTATATGCTTCCTGTGAATGTGTATGATAAATTAAAATTTGTGGTTTTGTATTATCTCCCTTTATGGTCAAATCTTTTGATAACAATACACTAGGATTTAGTTGATTTTTCGTTACACTTGTCTTTCCATCTACTACATATAAATTCTTTTTTAAATATTCAAAGTCTTTTAATTGTTCTAAATGCACTCCACCTAGCCCATCTAATTGTTGTATGTTAGACACAATCGATGTTCCTACTGGTATTAGTGCCACTTCCTTTAATTGTTCATTTTCTTTTGATTCTTCTACCAATGATTTGCTCTCCTCTGTAGTTTTATTCTCCGATATTAAATTATTTACACTAGATTCCTGTGTAATATTAGTATCTGAGGTAGTTTCCTCTTGGATACTTGTATCTGAATTGCTTTCCCCTAAGGTACTTGCCTCTGACATATTTTCATCTTTATTAGACTGTAATTGATTGGATTGCAATTTTTCTACATCATTTACAACCTTTTCTTGCTCTTTATCTACTTTTGCCTTATACGATTCTTGTTCCATTTTGGTCATATAATTGGTAATAGGAATGCTTGCATTAATCATATCTATATAGAAAGGTATGTTTTTTTTCTCTTGAAATGCATAAGAATACATTGGATAGTTATTTTCATAAACCTGATGTGTTGCAAATAGTATTCCACTGTTTATCTGCTTTTTCATCCATTCTCTATTCCCTTTATCATTCATCAAACAGAATACCATGCCACATATACTAATAGTTAATAGGAATATTATTATTTTCTTTCTATTTTCATTCATTATACTACCTCCTATTTTCCCTACTATTAGTATATGCGACTATATTTTCATCTAATACTTATCTCTCATTTTTTCTAATCCCCATCTTTGTTTTACTTTTCATTTTTTAATTAAATCGTATCTTTCTCTAATAAATTAATTCCTTCTGACAAAATATGACTTAATGTATGCACCATATCATCCATATCTTTTGGGGCTACAAATAAATTAGTAATTTGAGGAGGCAACAAAGATTTTAATAACTGATGTTTTTCTTCTGGATCAAATTGTTCTAATGTTTTTCCTATTTCACTTGTCTTTGCTTCTTGTTTTAATACAGAAACAAAAGCATCTAGTGTATCACAGGCAATGGTAGAGGCCGCTACTACTGTTGGAACTCCAATAGCGATTACTGGAACTTTTAGAGTTTGTTCATTAATTCCTAACCTATGATTTCCTACTCCTGATCCTGGCTCAATTCCAGTATCCGTCATTTGTATAGTTGTTCCTAATCGATAAACACTTCGTGCTGCTAGTGCATCAATGGCTATCACACAATCTGGCTTTGTTTCTTTTACAATTCCTAATATAATTTCTGCTGTTTCCATTCCCGTTTGTGCCATAACACCTGGTGAAATGGCACAAATTTTCTTTTTCTCTTCCCCTTTATCACTAGGAGAAATATGCAGAAACTCCATTGTCTTTGGACCTAGTGCATCTACTGTAAGCTCTTTATTTCCCAGTCCTACTACTAACATTTTTTTCCACTCTAATGGTAACAACTTTGTTAAAATATTAGATACCACTTGACTACATTCTTGATTGCTATCTTTTGTACCATATAATAGCCATGGCGATTCTAATGTAATATATGTTCCCATAGGCTTTTTCATTGCCTGCACTCCTTGTTCATTGATAATTTCAACTGTTGTAATATTCATATTGAGAGATTCTATTGTTTCTTCTTCTAACACTACTCCTGAGATTTCTCCCCCATCTCCTATAAAACTCTCCCTTGCTTCTACTGCTAAATCAAATAAATCTTGTTTCTGTTTCCACATAGATTTTCCTATTTTTTTGTTGTTTTCTTTCACATTTCTATATTTTTTAATTGTTCCCATTTGCACTCTCCTATTTTCTGTTGACTATTATCATTTTTTACTTTTATTATAAGTTTGACCTATTTTTTTGATTTTATAAATTTTATTCTCCTTATATGATTTCTTTTTCTCTTGGAATTTTGAAGTGCAAAAAACTACTACAAAATGA
>CAJFOH010000122.1 GCA_904395845.1 uncultured Lachnospiraceae bacterium | reverse complement strand
CTAGCATCAATTTTTTCTCTTTCAAATGTGCCTGCATATTGTGCTAGTTCTTCCAATAATTCCATAGCAGTTTCCATTTCATTTTCTACGTCTTGGCATTGTAAAAACTTTACACGATTTTCATCAATCTCACCTAAGTATTCTTTTAATACAGAAATGCTACTATTTTCACAACCTAATCCTAATACCAATACTCCACCTGCGTTTGGATGATTTATCATATCTGCTAATACAATTCTTGTATTTTCTTGGTCATCTCCCATTTGAGAACAGCCATATGGATGTGGAAATGCTACGATTTCTTCTACACTTCCTTTTACCAAATGCTTTGCACTCTTTTCTAATGCAGAAGCAATGGAATTTACACATCCAACGGTTGGAATAATCCAGATTTCATTTCTAACACCAACTTTTCCATTTGGTCTTCGATATCCATTAAAATAAGCTGGCTCTGTTTGTTCTAATTCATGACCTACTGGATGATATTCATACTCAAGTAAGTCACCTAGTGTTGTTTTTATATTTTGAACATGAACCCATTGACCTTTTTTAATGTCTTCCTTTGCATATCCGATTGGAGAACCATACTTAATAATTTCTTCTCCCTCTTTGATGTCACAAAGTGCTACTTTATGCCCTTGCATAATATCTTCTTTTACTTCTACTTCAAAGTCTGCCTCTTTTATTACCGTTCCTTTTTCTAACGGTCTTAATGCTACACATACATTATCTTTACTATTGATTTTAATCCAATCTTTCATAGAAATACTCCTTCTATCTCTATCTTAATTTTACTGACAGGAAATTGCTACGTTTCAAACACAAAATTTTGGTTTAAAAGAAACAATTTCCTATCACTATTCCTTTAAGATAATTTTTCTAAATTATTGTTGTACTAAATCGTAAGCAGCTTTCATTCCTTCTTTTGTAATTACATCATAGTAATTTTGTACCATAGGAATCATATCTGTTAAATCTGCGTGCCAATAATCTTCTCTCTTAAGAATTTCTTCTACGGACGCATTCTTCATAAATTCCATAATTTCTGCTCCATCATTTGCCTTATCTGTTTTGTAGAATGCAATTAAAGCTGCCATGGACATTGTTAACGCCTTTGGATAGTGTCCATTTTGTTCTTTGTATTCTAAAATTGTTGGTAATACACGAACTTGGAACTTACTTACTGAATTTAGTGCAATAGATAATAACATATGACGGATAAATGGATTTGCAAAACGTTCTAATACTGCTTCTCCAAATGCCTTATCTGTATCTGTATTTCCAAGTGTTGGAACAATTTCATCGAAAATACAAGTCTTTAAAAATTTGCTTACTGTTTCGTCTTTTAAACATTCTCCAACTGTTTCTAATCCATATAAATATGCTCCAAGTACCATAGATGTATGTCCACCATTTAAGATACGAACTTTACGTTTCTTATATGGGGCTGCATCTTTTGTCCATACAATGTTGTATCCTGCTTTGTTAAATGGAAGTTCATCTTCATGGTCTCCTTCGATTACCCATAAATGAAAAATTTCAGCTGTATCAATTAAGTTATCTACATAACCAATTTGCTTTGTTAATTCTTCTACCTCATCTCTTGGATATCCTGTTACAATACGGTCTACTAATGTATTACAGAAGCTATTTTCTGTTTCTAACCAATTAACAAATGCTTCTGGTAATTGCCATAAGTTTGCGTATTTTAAAATACATTCTTTTAATGTATCTGCATTGTGGTCAATTAATTCACAAGGAAGAATAATAAATCCTTTTAGTCCTAATTGAAATCTCTTGTATAAAAATTGAGTTAACTTTGCTGGATAAGACTTTGCTGGTCTATCTTCTAAGTTTTCAGTTCCTAAATATTCAATTCCAGCTTCTGTTGTATTAGATACAATCACTCTTAAATCTGGATTTTCTGCTAATTCCATATATGCATCAAAATCTGTATATGGATTAATCCCTCTTGAAATAGATGTAACGTGAGTATGTTCATTTACTACTTGACCATTTTCAATTCCTCTTAAAAATAAATTATACTCACCTTTTTGTTCATTTAACATAGAAACCATACCTTGTTCGATTGGCTGAATTACTACAATCTTACCATCATATAGTCCTTGTTCATTTAATTTGTGGAAAAAATAATCAACAAACCCTCTTAAAAATCCACCTTCACCAAATTGCATTACTGTTTCTTTCATCTTTTATACTCCTTTTCCTTACAATATGTATATTACTGAAAAGATACCTTCAAATAAAATTTGAAATAACCATTTATTTGAATTTATATCAATCAGATATTTTACTATATGTTCTCCTATTATTTTTTGAGAAACGAAACGTTTCGTGTTTATTAAATTTTACCATATTATTATGAATAGGTCAAGATTTTTTATATTATTTTAACCATAAAATATAGGAAGTTTTTTGGGCAATAAAAGATTTCCTTTCTCTTTTTTGCATGTTATACTAATATTACATTTATCATATACATAACAAAGAATATAACATGAAAAACATCAATTCATTCTTTATATTAAATGAACAAATAACGGAGGTTTTATGAAACAGAATTTTAAAGGTGCAATTTTTGACTTAGATGGTACACTCATTGACTCCAATGGAGTGTGGAAACAAATTGATATTGAATTTCTAGGAAAACGAGGCTTTTCCGTTCCTGATGATTATATGTCTGCCATCTCCCACCTAGGTTCTTATGGGTGTGCCTTATATACCATTGAACGATTTCAATTAAACGAATCACCAGAAGCGCTCATTGAAGAATGGACAGAAATGGCTAAAGAAGCCTATGCAACAAAAATAGCATTAAAACCATTTGCCAAAGAATATATCCAGTTGTTACATAATAATAACATTCCACTTGCTATTGCTACGGCTTCTAAGTTAGAGCTTGTAACATCTGTATTAGAAAATAATGATGTATTGTCCTATTTTCATTCTATCACAACACTTTCTGAAGTTTCTCGTGGAAAGGGATTTCCTGATATTTATGAGAAAGCGGCAGAAAAAATACAATGTCTCCCTAAAGAATGTGTTGTATTTGAAGATATATTAAAAGGAATACAAGGAGCAAATATGGGGAATTTTTATACTGTTGGAGTATTTGATTGTTATTGCAAGGAACAAGAAGCAGTAAAAAAAGAAGCCAATCATTATATTTATTCTTTTAAAGAATTGTTATAACATAACTTAAACTAATAAGAAAAATGCTTCCGAATATTCTATTAAAACCTTTCATGAAACTACTATTACCTTTTTATATAAAAAAAGATACTCTTGTTACCTTTTACATCAAAGCAATGCGATGTAAAAGTACAAGGTATCTTTTTCATTTATATTTGTTTTACAGATTGTCCATGTTCTAGTTTTGCTTCTAATACAATTACCTTTCCATCAAATAATTTCTTTTCCTCTGTTTCCATACGCTGTAACAAAAGTCTTGCTGCCTCTGTTCCCATCATTTCCCAAGGCTGTATTACTATTGTTACATTTGGTTTTAATGCTTTTGCCAACTGTAAACTATCATACCCAATCACTGACATATCCTTTGGATATTCTAAATTGGAATCATTTAATGCTAAAATACACCCTAATGTCATTTCATAATTGGTAACAAACACAGCTGTTACTTTTTCTTTTCTTTTTAGTAACTCCATCATACTATCGTATCCACCTTGAATGGTAAAATCAGAACATAAAATTGGCAAAGATTCCATTGATATTTGATTATCTTCTAATGCTTTTTCATATCCTTCTTTTCTCTTTTTAGGAACGTAAATCGTTTCTGGTCCGATAATAAGACCAATATTTTTATGTCCTTGCTCAATCAAATAGGTGGTACTATCGTAAGAAGCCTTAAAATTATCTACCAATACAGCATCAATATGTTTCGGCAATTGTTCTACCATTCTATCAATAAGGACCACTGGTATTTGTTTTTCTACTGCCAATGCAAGTCCTTTACATGTATTAGCTGCTGGAAGAATAATTAATCCATCTACTCTTTTTCCAATTAAAAATTGTATAATTTCTTGTTCTCTTTCTTCGCTTTTTGTGGAGTCACAAACCATAATGGCATATCCACGACTTCTCAATTCTTTTTCAATTACAGTAATAATAGATGTCATAAATACGTTGTTTAACTGAGGAATTACTACTCCTACTGTTTTGGAACGATTGGTTTTTAATCCTCTTGCAAATTCGTTGACCGTAAAATTTAATTCTTTAATTGCCTGCTCTATGGCAATTTTATTTTTTTCTAATACATTACCACCATTTAAATATTTTGAAATCGTAGCAAGTCCTAATCCTGTTTTTTCTGCTATATCTTTTATTGTAGCCATAAGCTGTTTTACTCCTTCTCTGTCTATGTTTCATCATAATGCCATTGTAAAATACAAAAGAAAATTTTTCTGTTTTATTCTCTTATATTTTTAATTCTATCATTATAATAAATTTTTCAATAAATTACTAGCATAATAGAAAAAAACTATAATATACAAAATACCCTCTGCATATTATAGTTTTTCTTTTTATTGATTATCCACTATTTATTTTGCTTTTCTAATGCTTCCCAAAGTCCATTTAAGTAGGTAGCCCCTAATGCTCTATCATATAAACCATAACCTGGCATAGCTACTTCTCCCCAAATCATTCTTCCATGGTCTGGACGAATTGGACCATCAAATCCAATATCATGTAATGCTTTCATAATCTCATACATATCTAAAGAACCATCACTAGATAAGTGAGCTGCTTCATCAAATTTGCCCTCTCCTAAATATACTACATTTCTTACATGTGCAAAATGTATTCTGCCCTTTAATGCACGAATAATTTCAGGAATGTTATTGTTAGGATTTGAGCCTAATGAACCAGTACACAATGTAACTCCATTATACTTATTATCTACTGCATGTAACATACGAAGTAAATTTTCTTTATTTGTAATAATTCTTGGTAGTCCAAATACTGGCCAAGCTGGGTCATCTGGATGAATTGCCATATAAATGTTATATTTTTCACATACTGGCATAATTCGTTCTAAGAAATAAATAAGATTTTCAAATAATTTTTCATCATCTACATCTTTATACATTTCAAACAGTTCTTTAATTCTTTCCATACGTTCTGGTTCCCAACCTGGTAAAATAAACCCATTGGATTTAGAATCAAGAGATTCAAACATGGCCTCTGGTTGAATTAAATCTACTTTTGATTGGTCATAAGAAAGTACCGTAGAGCCATCTGGTCGTTCTTTTGCTAGGTCAGAACGAGTCCAGTCAAATACTGGCATAAAATTATAACAAACCAAATGTATATCTTCTTTTCCCAAGTTTTCTAAGGTTTCAATATAGTTATCAATATAGGTATCTCTATCTTTGCTACCAATTTTAATTGCATCATGAATGTTTACACTTTCAATCCCACTTAAATGTAGCCCAGCACCCTCTACTTCTTCTTTCATTTTTTTAATTCGTTCTCTTGACCAAACCTCTCCTGGCTTTGTGTCATAAAGAGTTGTAATTACTCCTGTTACTCCTGGAATTTGTCTAATTTGTTCTAATGTAACACTATCAAAATCCTTGCCATACCAGCGCAATGTCATTTCCATAATAATGTCCTCCTCATCTATTACTTTTATATAATATTTTGAGGAAAAGCTAGTTTTCATTAAAACAGTACTTTTCCTCAAGCTATATTTTTATATCATATTGGGTTTGAATTATCTTTTAATTATGAATTAGTTGTTAAGGTATTTTACTAATGTATTTCTTACAGCACCCTTACCAGCTAACATTTCTTTAAACATTCCTTCTACCTTTTCAGCTAAACCTACTTCGTATAAGTTTACACCAAATAATACTGGGTTAGAAAGAATATCTTTTAATTGACCATTGTAGCTTGCTACATCATCTGCTTTTACAGTAGAAAGTGTTACTTGTAATTCTGCTAACATTGGATCAGAACTTACAGACATATCTTCTAACTTATCATCCTTTGCTAATAAATATCTACACCATCCAGCAAGTACTAATGGGATATATACTAATGTAGTAGGATCTAAATCTTCTCTTGCTACATAAGACTTAATTGTTTCACCGAAACGGATTGCTAACTTCATAGATGTATCTGTTGCAATACGTTGTGGAGCATCTGGAATAAATGGATTTGGTAATCTTAAATTGATTACTTCATCAATAAATGCCTTAGGGCTTAAAATCTTTGGATCAACTACTACTGGCATACCTTCTTGGTAACCAATCTTTTCTACTAAAGACTTTAATTCCTTATCTTTCATTTCTTCTGCAATAGATGTATATCCTAATAAACATCCATAAACAGCTAAAGCTGTATGAAGAGGATTTAAACATGTAGTAACTTTCATACGTTCTACATTGTTTACTGTATCTCTATCTGTGAAGTAAACACCAGCTTTTTCTAAGCAAGGACGTCCATTTGGGAACTTATCTTCGATTACTAAATATTCTGGAACTTCAGCATTAACAAATGGTGCAATAAATGTGTTATTGCTTGTAACAATTGGAGCCATGTCTTTAATTCCTAATTCTTCTAATTGCTTTTGAACAAATTCAGATGGACGTGGTGTAATCTTATCAATCATACTCCATGGGAATGCAACTTTAGATTCATCTTCTAAGTAAGCGATAAATCCTTCTTCTACAAATCCCTTTTCTAACCAAGCCTTTGCAATTGTAAGAACAGAACTCTTTACCTTATCCCCATTGTGAGAACAGTTGTCCATACTTACAAGAGAAACTGGTAACTTACCTGCTTCATATCTCTTATATAAAAGAGCTGTTACAATACTCATTGCGTGAGTACAAGCTTCCTTTGGTCCTTTTTCCATATCAGCAACAACAAATGGTAATAATTCTCCAGCCATATTGTATAGAGAGTAACCTTTTTCTGTAATTGTGAAACTTACCATTTGAAGACTTTCATTTGTAAACGCATCTTCTAATACTTTATAGTCTTCTGTTCCCATTTCAGCCTTTACAGTTTCAGAAATACTAGCGATTACTTTCTTATCTGTTGAACCATCTGCCTTTAAAGAAACTAAAACAGTTAAGCTATCGTATGGCTTACAAGCCTTATCTACGATTTCTGGATCAAATGTTGTTGTAGCAAGAATACCTGTATCTGCTAACCCTTCATTTAATAAATGTTGTTGTAAATTACCGATATAAGCTCTAAAAATATTTCCAGAACCAATGTGTACCCATGTTGGGTTCTTTAATGTGTTTTCTCTTACTTTTTCCACATCAAACTTTGGTAATTCAATTCCCTTGCTTTCCCAAGCTTGTCTGTCTGCAATGCCCTTATAAGTTAATTCTAACATTTTGCACATCCTTTCTTATATCCATACATTTTATAAATTATGGCATCCATAATTTATATATACGTTATATGGCTGTATATTGTATTTATTATACTGAATATTTCCAGCTTTATTCTTTCATACACTTATACACCTTTTCTTCTTATAATTTTCATTATAACCATTATTTTAAAAAAAGCCATTGCATTTTTTTGATATGATATTGCAAAAAACACCATCTTTTTTTATAATATAGATTGTATGTAAGTATTTTTTTATTTATTTTATATATATTTATTTTATTTTTATTTCTTTTTATATCTATTTTTTACTAACTATATTACAAAGGAGATTACGAATGGAAGAAACTTGTAATTATTATACTGATTTAATACGATTTGAATGCAATCATACATCTTCTCATATGGAAAATTATTCCTTGCATTGCCATAACTTTTATGAATTTTATTACTTTTTAAATGGAACTGTGGAATATTTAGTAGAGGGTGTTACTTATTATCCAACCCCAAATAGTTTACTTTTATTGCCTCCAGGAGTATTTCATGGAGTAAAAGTGTATGGAGATGTTCCCTACAAGCGTTATGCCCTACATTTTCTACCAGAAGCTATTCCTTTAGAATACCGAAAGTTGTTATCACAAATCTTTCCTATTTTAGATAAGAACAATGAAAAACAAATTTACTATGAAAATTTAGAAGAATTTGGATTTGACTCTTTCTTCCAAAATTTTATTACCTTTTCAAAAATGTCCAAAGATTTACAACAACTTGCTCTACAACCATACCTATGTAGCTTATTGCTACAAATTATATATATGAAAGAATGTAGAAATGAAACAATTCACTCTAGTGAAAATCTTTCTTTGGTGGAGCAAATTATACACTACTTAAATGAAAATTTGTCTTCCCCCATTTATTTAGAAGACTTGTCAAAACGTTTTTTTATTAGCAAAAATCAGATAAACCGTATTTTTCAAAAGGCTACTGGTACAACTATGAAAGAATATTTAATTTATAAACGTGTCATACATGCTCAACAATTATTAACCAATGGATACTCTGCTGGTGAAGCATGTAGTGCATCTGGTTTTTTAGATTATTCTAGTTTTTACCGAGCTTACAAAAAAATCACTGGACATTCACCTGCACAAGATAGAAATATTTTATCCTTTACTTCCACACCAAAACCAATTACTATGGTTTCTTCTTTACAAGATAAAGAATTGTTTTAACTATCTATATGTTTCCCTCTCCTTATAAGATTTAGAAAGAGTAATAGAAAAAAGCCACACACCTTGTATCAAATATTCCATGGAATCCAGTTGGTGTATGGCTTTTTTATTATAATCAATATTCTTTTATTACTTGCTTAAAATTTCTACTGTATCACGAGCAATTACTAATTCTTCGTTTGTAGGAATTACCATTGCTAATACCTTAGAATCATCTGTTGAAATCACAGCTTCACGTCCACGAACTTGGTTCTTTTCAGGATCAATCTTTGTTCCTAAGAATTCTAAATATGTTCCAATCATTTCACGAACTTGACTTGCATTTTCACCAACACCTGCTGTAAATGCAACAACATCAACTCCACCCATTGCTGCTGTATAAGCACCAATATATTTTCCTACATTGTAAGCAAATACTTTTAATGCCTTTGTTGCTAGTTCGTTTCCATTGTTAGATCCATCTGTTAAATCTCTAAAGTCACTAGATAATTGAGATAATCCTTGTACTCCAGATTTTTTATTTAATACGTTCATTACTTCGCTAAGAGATAAGTTTTCCTTTTCTGCAATAAAGTCAACAATCGCTGGATCAATGCTACCACTTCTTGTTCCCATTGGAACACCTTCAAGTGGAGTTAATCCCATAGATGTATCTACTGATTTTCCTCTATTCACTGCACAAATAGAAGAACCATTTCCTAAATGGCAAACAATCACTCTTAAATCTTCTGGATTCTTTCCTAATACTTCTGCTGCCTTTTTAGATACATAGCTGTGGCTTGTACCGTGGAATCCATAACGTCTTACTCCATATTTTTCATAGTATTCATATGGAAGACCATATAAATAAGCTTCCTCTGGCATTGTTTGATGGAATGCAGTATCAAACACTCCTACCATTGGTGTATTTGGCATTAATTCCTTACATGCATTAATACCAATTAAGTTTGCTGGGTTATGAAGTGGAGCTAGATCATTACATTCTTCAATCTTAGCAATTACTTCATCTGTAAGTAATGTAGAAGATGCAAACTTTTCTCCTCCATGTACAACACGATGACCAACTGCCCCAATTTCATCTAAAGATGTAATTACACCATTTTTTTCGTCTGTTAATTGAGCCAATACTAAGCTAACAGCTTCTGTATGGTTTGGCATTGGATGTTCCATTTCCACAGTTTCTTTTCCTTCTGGTTTATGAGTTAAGCGCCCATCAATACCAATTCTTTCGCAAAGTCCCTTTGCTAATACTTCTTCTGTTTCTGAATTAATTAATTGATACTTTAGTGATGAACTACCACAATTAATAACTAAAACTTTCATTTTATATCCTCCTGTATTGTTGAGTATCTATACTCACTTATTTCTATTGTACTCTTTAACCTACTTTCTGTAAAGAGAAAGTAACAAAATATTATTTTTTTTCGTAAGTATATCAGTTATTGTTTGACAATTTTATAACAAACATTTTCTCTTACTTGTCGCTTTGCCTCTTTCTTCGTTCTTCTGACTCCATTTTTGAATAAATACAACCACAATAATCTTGACGATATAAATCATGTTCTAAGGATAATTCAATGGAGCGTTTGTATCCTTCTTTCTTTTTAAAATCAGAAAGCAACCATTTTACACCTTTCCCTTCTGTTTCTGCTAGACCAATTTCATTTAATTTTGTAGCATTTTTCATAGGGCTAATAGTTAAACTGGTTGTTACATAATCAAATCCTAATTCTTCTGCAAGTGTAATTGCTTTTTGTAAACGAAGTTTATAACAACCAAAACAGCGATTTCCTCCCTCAGCTTCTTTTTCTAATCCTTTTGCCATAGCGAAAAATAACTGTGGCTCGTATTCTCCAACAATTAGCTTCATTGGATATTTTACTTTCATAGATTGTATCAATCGTGCTTGCTCTTCTGCTCTCTTTTCATATTCCTCTGCTGGTGATATATTAGGATTATAGTAAAAAATAGTGATATGAAAATAATTTGATAAATATTCAAGTACATAGCTACTACATGGTGCACAACAACTATGAATGAGTAAGGTTGGAACCCTTCCTTCTTTTGAAAGATAGGCTAACTCTTTTTCTAATTCCTTTTGAAAATTTATTTTATTCATTTCTATCTCCAATCATTGACATTACAATTAAATGAAATAAAAAGTTACCACACCAAAAGATGTGATAACTTTCTAATCTAATTATAGAAAATCACGAATACGTTTGCTTCGTACTGGGTTACGCAATTTTCTTAATGCTTTCGCTTCAATTTGTCGAATACGTTCTCTTGTTACATTGAACTCTCGTCCTACTTCTTCTAGTGTACGAGGATGTCCATCTTCTAAACCAAAACGTAACACAATAACTTGACGCTCTCTTTCCTTTAAATCTTCTAATAATGTATCAATATGTTCTCTTAACATTACAGACTCTACATTTCCTTCTGGAGTGACTGCATTGCTATCAGCAACAAAATCTCCTAAATTAGAATCATCTTCTTCCCCAATTGGAGTTTCTAAAGAAGCTGGTTCTCTTGCAATCTGCATAATCTCCATAACTTTGTCTTCTGACATATCAAGTGCCTTTGCAAGTTCTGCAACAGAAGGCTCATAGCCTAAGTCTAATGTTAGTTTACGTTGCATTTTTGACATTTTATTAATTGTTTCTACCATATGTACTGGAACACGAATGGTTCTCGCCTGATCGGCTAACGCTCTTGTAACTGATTGACGAATCCACCAAGTTGCATAGGTACTAAGTTTATATCCCTTAGTATGATCAAATTTTTCAACACCTTTAATAAGACCTAAATTTCCCTCTTGAACTAAGTCCAAAAAGCTCATTCCTCTTCCAGTATATCTTTTTGCAATACTAACTACAAGACGTAAGTTAGCTTCAATTAAACGATCCTTTGCATAAGTATCGCCTTCTGCTTTTCTTTGTGCCAATTCTAACTCTTCTTCTGCTGTTAATAGTGGAACAGTACCAATTTCTTTTAAATACATTCTAACTGGATCTTCTGTTCCAATGCCTTCTAATAAATCAATGGCATCTAAGTCAATTTCTTCCTCTTCAATAAAGTCTAGTTCTTCTTTATCAATTACTAAATTATCATCTACCGATAAGTCGTCATCTAAAATTTGAAGTACGTCTATTTTTTTACTTTCTAAATAACTATATACATACTCCATTTCTTCTGTTGTTAATGCATCATTAATAAAGCAATCATTAATGTCATTAATATCTAGTGTTTTGTTTTTACTAAGCCCAATTTCAACAAGTTTGTCCAAACGTTCTATTAGTACATTTTTTTCCATAGAGCATTGTCCTTTCCATAACAGACATCTTTGTAGTAACATAATTACCTTTTATTCTTTCTTTTTACTTATCGCTATTGATTGAAAAAACTTAAATATTCAATAAAAAATAGCCTTTTATCCCATAATAAAAGATACTTATAGATTTTCTTATTATACTCTATTTTTTTGCATATGTAAAGTATTTTATATTATTTTATTTTAATATCACAATTACATATCACCAATATTTTATTTGTTATCCATACGAAAATATATTATTTGTACCAAACATAAAAATATCAATAAAAAAAGAACTTTTGTTATGTATATAGAACAGTTTCTAATCTAACAAAAATTCTTTTTTCTCTATTGTTTGAGTCTTCTAAGCAACTTCCATATGGTATCGTGCATCCATTTAACTTCTTCTTCTAATTTTTCTTTTTCTTCCATGCAAATGGCTAATTCTTCTTCTAATTGCTCAATTTTCTTTTTATAGAAATTCTCATCCATGAATATAATCCCCTTATATACCTTCTATGAAACAATATAATATGTTTCTATTTTAAACAATACCTTTTTAGAAATCAATAACCATTTTTACATATCATGTTGATTATACCGCAAATCGCTCCAATAATCGTTCAAATTCTTCATCTTTAGTAGAATAAGTTACTTTTAATACATGGGTAAAATCTAAATTAAATACTCCAATAATTGACTTTGCATCTACTACAAAGCGATTGTATCCAATATCAATATCAAAATCACATTTGTTAGCTCCATTGACAAAATCTTTAATATCTTCTTTCGTTAATCGAATATTTTTTATATACATACACTATTTTGCTACTGCAACACTACTGCAGTAACTCTCCTTTCTTCTTACTTTTTTCTAATCTTTCTTCTAAATGATACATTAGGCTTTTTCTGTCTATTGAAAAACTTCCTTTTAATAAAGTATTTCCAGCTTGCTTTCAACCATACAATTTTCTAAAAACTTTATATTTTTTTCATTTATGTATTGTTGGTGGCTGATACTCTATTTCTATTGTAAAAAAAGATAAAATAACATGGTTTTCCCTTCTTCTTTTCTATTCCAATT
The DNA here is from genome assembly GCA_904395845.1 of uncultured Lachnospiraceae bacterium. GTDB lineage: Bacteria > Bacillota > Clostridia > Lachnospirales > Lachnospiraceae > Fimimorpha. Next base: position 7,134 of record CAJFOH010000122.1, on the reverse strand, counting down.
ACCTTATCTTTTCATAATGTATATGCAATGTACGTAAAATGGTTTTATTTTCTATCCTATTGATAAACGTAAAGATGCTCCCTTTTATATCGAATACATCAATGATATAAAAGGAAGCATATTATTTTCTATTTGCCTTTTTTATTATTTTACAAGTAAGCTCTTACCTGTCATTTCCTTTGGTTGTTCCATTCCCATTAGTTCAATTAATGTTGGAGCAATATCTGCTAAACATCCACCTTCACGCAATTTGTATTGTGGGTCTGCATTTACTAAGATAAATGGAACTGGATTTGTTGTATGTGCTGTAAATGGAGCACCAGTTTCATAATCAACTAATTGCTCTGCATTGCCATGGTCTGCACAAATAAACATTTGTCCATCTACTTCTTTGATAGCTTCTACTGTTTTTCCGATACATTCATCTACTGCTTCCACAGCCTTGATTGCAGCATCTTCAATTCCTGTATGTCCAACCATATCTGGATTTGCAAAGTTAATAATAATTACATCATATTTGTCAGATTTAATAGCTTCAATTAACTTTTCAGTTACCGTATAAGCACTCATTTCTGGCTTTAAATCATAAGTTGCAACATCTGGAGATTTTACTAAAATTCTATCTTCTCCCTTGTTTGGTTCTTCTACGCCACCATTAAAGAAGAATGTAACATGAGCGTATTTTTCTGTTTCTGCAATTCTTGCTTGTGTCATGTTGTTTGCTGCTAAAAATTCACCAAATGTATTTGTAATAGATACCTTATGGAATGCAACCATTTTATTTGGAATTGTTGCATCGTATTCTGTAAAGCAAACAAATACTACATTTGCTCTATCCCCACGATTAAATCCTTGGAACTCATTGTCACAAAATGCTCTTGTCATTTCTCTTGCACGGTCAGGACGGAAGTTGAAGAAAATAATAGAATCATTGTCTTCTACTTTACCAATAGCAACACCATTTTCTGTAATAACAGTTGGTTCTACAAACTCGTCTGTCTTGTCTGCATTGTAAGATGCTTCCATTGCTTCTACTGGACAAATTGCCACTTCACCTTCGCCAAAACGGATGGCACGATATGCCTTTTCTACACGTTCCCAACGATTGTCACGGTCCATTGCATAGTAACGACCTGCAAGACTTGCAACTTTACCTACACCGATTTCTTCACATTTTTTCACTAATTCTTCTACAAATTCTTTTCCAGACTTTGGTGGTGTATCACGACCATCTAAGAAGCAGTGAATATATACATTTTCTAGTCCGTTTTTCTTTGCTAATTCAAGTAATCCATAGATGTGTGTGTTGTGACTATGAACTCCACCACTAGATACTAATCCCATTAAATGTAGAGCAGAATGATTCTTTTTGCAATTTTCTACTGCTTGTAAAAATGCTTCGTTCTTAAAGAAATCACCATCTTGGATTTCTTTTGTAATTCTTGTTAATTCTTGATAAATAATTCTTCCTGCACCCATATTTAAGTGACCAACTTCTGAATTACCCATTTGTCCATCTGGTAATCCAACTGCCATACCACTTGCATATCCCTTTACAAATGGATAATTCGCCATTAATCCATCAAGTACTGGTGTGTTTGCCTCTGCAACTGCATTCGCCTTTGTGTTGTCATTTAACCCATAACCGTCTAAAATCATTAATACTGTTGGTTTTTTAGCCATGATATTATCTCCTTATCTCTTTTCCTATTATAAAAGCCATTGCCTTTTCATATATATGTTTTTCTAAGATGCAAAACAACAATCCTGATACTTTTCAAAGTATCAACCTTATAGTTCTTTGTTTTATATTCATATAGATTTTACTCCATTTTTAGAAATGTTGCAACCTCTTTCCCTTAGATAATCTTAAGTTTTTATTTTTCTGTTAAATATATAACAATTTCTTTCTATTCTTTTCCCTTCTATTGTACGTTTTTTTAATAAATATTAGAAACCATTCCTTCTTATATTTTTTATGCACCAATAAAAATAAGCCCAACATAAACTGTCAGGCTTGTTACCAAATTATAATTTATAATATATATTCTTTTGGAGGATTTCCAGAAAAATCAGCAATGACTGCTTTAGCATTTTCTAAGTAAAATACTTCAAAAATTGGATTGCTTGCTGTTTCATATTGTCCTTTTACAATAGGATTGTTCATACAAGCTTCCTTTACTTCCATATTATTTTCAAATACTACTTTTCCGTTTAAACGAATCCACGCATAATCTGGACTAGATACACATACTTCAATATAAGGAAATAGAGATGCCTATTTCCCTTCTTTTATCTATTACCTGATTCAATATTGTTATAACTTTTCACCTAGCACAATTTTATTATTAGAAGCATACTCTTTTACTTGCTCCATTGCCTCATCATCAAAGGTTTGATTTTTATAGTAATACGCTATATCTTCATCTGCGATCTTTCGTATTACTTTACAAGGATTTCCTGCAGCAATTACTCCCTCTGGAATATCTTTTGTTACTAAACTTCCTGCTCCGATTACTGTATTACTTCCTATGGTTATCCCAGGCAATACAACTGTATTTCCTCCTACTATAATCCAACTTTTATTATTATCTACATTATTATTTTGGTGGTATGTGAAAACGCCACATTTCCCATGGCATAAATTCTATATTATTTTTTAATAGTATATTCATATTCCTCTTTTTTTCCGCCCATGCATCTCTAATATCCTCTATATTATCATAAACAATACGATAGTTGGTATAGTCATTCGCTATGTTAAGTTGCATCAAATAATCTATTTGGTCAATCTGATTATAAATACTGCGTATCTTCACAATACAAACAACACATAATACTACAGTGATGCAAATTGCTATATTCACCCCTACTTGTATTCTTTTTTCCATATAATTTCTACTCCCTTATACCTGTATATTCCATATTCTCTAAATCCAACAAAATAGTATCATGTATCCTCTGTGAATCATATTTTAGCCAGAAATATTTGCTCTACCCTGTTCCTCTATATATTCTGCTTTTTCTTTTATATAAGCCAATTTATCATTCATTGTGTTTAAAACCTTGACACAACAAATCAAACAAATAAGGCATCCCCCTACTATAAACATTTTTATTTTTTGTTCCATATTATGACTCCTTTTTATTTTTTCTCATATTCTTCTCCTCGCAACACAATTTTCTTCATACTTGTGTGAAAACTTACCACACAAAATCCTATAAAGAAAATAAGAGCAACAGTAACTCCACCTAATAATTCATTATAATTGTAAATTGCTGAGATAATATATATTCCAATACTAGGGGAAAACATAATAATTGCATCAATTCCACCTAATAACTTCCCCCTATTGTTATTATCTAATTTGGACACCGTATAACTAAATAATGGTTGTGTTAATGCGTCAGATAATCCATACAATCCAAACAAAGCTATTATTAAATATGGGCTCTTTATTACACAAAGGATTATCATAATAAATATATTGAGTAACATACTTGCTTGAAACGTTTTGCTCACATATCTTGATAGCTTACCAACAACAAATAATCCTATAATTTCACCTATAGTAATGGCTGATTTCATAGCACCTAAAAAAGTAGCTGAACCTATACGATTCGCTTTAAAAATTGGCAATACTTGTGGAATATATCCATAAGCTAAATTTAATAAAAACATTAATACAATAAACGCTAATAAAAAGGAATACTTGGTAATACTTTCATAAGTGTATTTCACATCTTCTACTATTTGCTTCAAAATCTTATTATTTTCCTTCTTTTTTACTACTTCCTCGTAGGTTATTTTTGCAATAAGAAGTAGTGATATGAAATAAGTTATTATATTAATTCCAAAAATCATATAACTTGGCAAATATTCAATTAATAGTCCTGAAAATACTGTTCCACCTATAACTAAAATTCGTACCGCTATACTTGAATAGCTTCTAAATTTTATATAAGTGTTTTCATCAAACATATCTGCCGTCATAGAAATATAACTTCTTAAAAACATTTCATTATTAATGTCATTTAACAGTACAAATAAAATACCTATTATAATCCTTTGTTTTGCAAACTCCCACAGTAGTCCAAAAACAGCAATGACAATAATAGAACTAATATGTGACACTATCATTAACTGTTTTTTTGAATGTCTGTCTACAAAAGCTCCCATAAAAAATGACAATATGGCTCGAAATGCAATAGATGTACCAATAACGTACACTGCATTCATAACCATACCAGTGGAAGCACTTAATCCCCATGCAATAAATAAATCAAAAATCACATCACCTATATTATTAATTATAATGGCAGGTAATATAAACTTTATATTTCTTTTCGTATTCTTATTCATTCTTCTCCCCTCATATACAAAAAGGCAGAAGATACCCTTAAGTTCTCTGCCTTTTCTCACACACTACTAGATTCCATATCTAGAACTGTGTATATCTGTCTGTATTATTTATTGTAATTTACAATCTTTCCAAAATCTGGCTTTAAAGAAGCTCCACCAACTAATCCACCATCAATGTTTGGTTGTGCAAATAATTCTGGTGCACTAGCAGCACTAACACTTCCGCCGTATTGGATACGGATTGCTTCTGCTGTATCTGTATCATAGATTTCTCTAATACATTCTCTAATTGCAGCACAAACTTCTTCTGCTTGCTCTGTTGTAGCAACCTTACCTGTTCCAATTGCCCAAATTGGTTCATAAGCAATTACAGTATTCTTTGCTTGTTCTGCTGTTACATTTAAAAATGCAACTTTAATTTGTTGACGAACAAAATCAATAGTAATTCCTTGTTCTCTTTGTGTTAGTGTTTCCCCACAACAAATAATTGGTGTAATGTTATGCTCTAACGCTTTTAATACTTTTTTGTTTACAGTTTCATCTGTTTCTCCAAAGTATTCTCTACGTTCAGAGTGTCCAATTACAACATATTTTACTCCAACATCTGTTAGCATAGAGGCAGAAATTTCTCCTGTATATGCACCACTTTCTTCAAAGTGCATATTTTCAGCACCAATATTAATATTGCTTCCCTTAGCAGCTTCCATTGCTGGAATAATATCAATAGCTGGTACACAAAATACTACATCTACTTCTTCATTTGCTACTAATGGCTTTAACTCATTTACTAAAGCAACTGCTTGACTTGGAGTCATATTCATTTTCCAGTTACCTGCAATAATTTTTCTACGCATAGCAATTCTCCCCTGTTAATTGATTATTTATCGTTTGCTGCAACTACACCTGGAAGGTCTTTTCCTTCTAAGAATTCTAAAGAAGCTCCACCACCTGTTGAGATGTGTGTCATCTTATCACCAAATCCTAAAATGTTAACAGCTGCTGCAGAATCTCCACCACCGATAATTGTTGTTCCATCGATTTCAGCTAATGCTTTTGCTACTGCAATTGTACCACCAGCAAAGTTAGACATTTCAAATACACCCATTGGTCCATTCCATACTACTGTCTTAGCTGTCTTAACTGCATTTGCATAAATTTCTTGTGTCTTTGGCCCAATATCTAAACCTAATTCGTCTGGAGCAAGGCTTCCTTCTACTACTCTAAATTCAGCATCGTTAGAAAATTCCTTTGCTGCAATTGTATCAACTGGAAGTAATAAGTTTACGCCCTTTTCTTTTGCCTTTGCAATCATTTCTTTTGCGTAATCTAGGTAATCATCTTCTACTAAAGACTTACCGATTTCTTCTCCCATAGCCTTAGCAAATGTAAAGCACATACCACCACCGATGATTAATGTGTCTACCTTGTCTAATAAGTTATTGATTACAGAAATCTTAGAAGATACTTTAGAACCACCTAAAATAGCTACAAATGGTCTTTCTGGGTTGTTTACTGCATTTCCTAAGAAATCAATTTCTTTTTGCATTAAGTAACCAACTACTGCTGTATCAACAAACTTAGTTACACCAACGTTTGAACAGTGTGCTCTATGAGCTGTACCGAATGCATCATTTACAAATACATCACATAAAGAAGCTAATTCCTTAGAGAATTCTTCTCCATTCTTTGTTTCTTCTGCTCTGTAACGTGTATTTTCAAGAAGAACAACTTCTCCGTCCTTCATATTTTCAACTGCTGCTTTTGCATTTGGTCCAACTACTTCTGGATCTGCTGCAAACTTAACTTCTTGTCCTAATAATTCGCTTAAACGAACTGCTACTGGAGCTAAAGATAATTCTGGCTTTGGTTCTCCCTTTGGCTTTCCTAAGTGAGAACATAAAATTACCTTTCCACCGTCTGCGATTAACTTTTTAATTGTTGGTAATGCAGCTACTAAACGGTTTTCATCTGTAATCTTTCCTTCTTGTAAAGGTACGTTGAAGTCACAACGAACTAATACTCTTTTTCCTTTTACGTTAATATCGTCTACTGATTTTTTATTAAGCATTGTATGCTCCTTTCTATCCTACTTGGATGTCACAATTCAATTTATATAATTATACTGTCTATATTTTTTCTGATTTTCCTAACCATAACATATTAGGAACTACCTATGGATAATTCCAATGAATTTGTTACTTTATTCACTGTTATCTTCTATCCAAAAGTATTTGATAGGCAGATTCTATCTTATAATAAACAAATATATTATATGTAAATTTGTAAATAAAAAGAGGATCCGGCCCTAAGACCGGACCCTTTGTGAGTCTTTCTATCTCTTATAATTCCTATGGCAATATATAAAATATTACAAACATAGTGATTACAAAAAGTTACTCTTTAAAACAAAATCGTGATACAAATTAAGCTAATTCAGAGAAGTACTTAATTGTACGAACCATTTGGCTTGTGTAAGAGTTTTCATTGTCATACCAAGAAACAACTTGTACTTGAGTAGTTCCGTTGTCTAATGGAAGAACCATTGTTTGAGTTGCATCGAATAAAGAACCGTATGTGATACCTACGATATCGCTAGATACTAATTCTTCTTCTGTGTAACCATAAGATTCATTAGCTGCTGCCTTCATAGCTTCGTTAATTCCTTCTTTTGTTACATTTCCTTCAACAACTGCTGTTAAAATAGTTGTAGAACCTGTTGGAGTTGGGACACGTTGAGCAGATCCGATTAATTTTCCATTTAATTCTGGAAT
>CAJFOH010000121.1 GCA_904395845.1 uncultured Lachnospiraceae bacterium | reverse complement strand
CTAATAATAAGTTCTTTATAAAGTTGTCTTTGTCAAAACGTTCTTTATATGCAACTAATAAATTTTGGATTTGGAATGTTGCAATCTTTCCTACCATATAAACATCTTCACTGCCACCTTTTGCTAATAACACATATTCTAATTGATGGTCGTCAAACACTTTAAAAAATTGATACCCTGAAATTACTTGGCTATCTGCTGGTGAGTCTACAAAGGAAGCGATTGTACTTTCGGTAATGGCAATTTCACTCATTGTAGATGCTAATGTCTTTCCATCTGTATCGCTAATGCATAAATCAATTCTTGTAATATTTTTTAAACCTTCTAATGTACTTTGAAGTATTTGATTTGAAATCATAATAATACACTCCTTAATTTTTAATTGGTATTACCTATATATTAATGCATAAATGAAAAAAATAAAAGAGGAAATGTATATTTTTTTATACATTTCCTCAAAAATTTATATTTCACGTACCAATCATCGTCATATTACCGAAAAAATGGGCGTATCATATATTATGTAATCCAACGTTGAAAGGCTAATGAATCAAAATTAGTTAAGAATTACGTTTTCTGTTTCTTTATCAAAGATATGAATCTTAGATAAATCAAGAGCAAATTCTACTGTATCTCCTACTCTTGCTGTTGTACGTGGATTTACTCTTGCTGTGAAAGAGCTTTCTCCTTCATCAAAGTATAAGTAAACTTCTGCACCTAACATTTCGTAAACTTTAATCTTTGCCTTAATAATATTGCCCTTAGACATAGCTAAGAATGCTTCTTCATCATGGATATCTTCTGGACGAATACCGAAGATAACTTCTTTTCCTACATATCCTTTAGATTCTAAGATTTTTGCCTTTGGTTCAGGAAGAACAATCTTATTATTACCAAAGCATACTACTACATCATTTCCTTGCTTTTCTAATTTTGCATCAATTAAGTTCATTTGTGGAGAACCGATAAATCCAGCAACGAACTTATTTACAGGTCTATCATATAAGTTTTGTGGTGTATCAACTTGTTGGATAATACCATCTTTTAATACTACGATTCTTGTACCTAATGTCATCGCTTCTGTTTGGTCATGAGTAACGTAGATAATTGTTGATTGTAATCTTTGATGTAACTTAGAAATTTCGATACGCATTTGTACACGTAACTTAGCATCTAAGTTTGATAAAGGTTCGTCCATTAAGAATACCTTTGGATTACGAACGATTGCACGTCCCATAGCAACACGTTGTCTTTGTCCACCAGATAACGCCTTTGGCTTACGATCTAATAAATGTTCAATATCAAGAATCTTTGCTGCTTCACGAACTAATTTGTCAATTTCAGCCTTTGGTACTTTTCTTAACTTAAGACCAAATGCCATGTTATCATATACTGACATATGTGGATATAACGCATAGTTTTGGAATACCATCGCAATATCTCTATCCTTTGGTTCTACATCATTTACTAACTTGTCGCCAATCCATAATTCACCAGAAGAGATTTCTTCTAATCCAGCGATCATACGAAGTGTTGTAGACTTACCACATCCTGATGGTCCTACGAAAATAATAAATTCTTTATCTTCAATTTCAAGATTGAAATCCTTTACTGCTACAAATCCATTGGAATAAACCTTACATACATTTTTTAGTGATAAACTTGCCATCTTTTTCCTCCTAAAATATACCTTATAATTCAGTCGTGAACTACTCCCACTTGTAGAAGTGGGAGCTTCTTGGGAAGTAACTAGTTACCTAGTTATATTTACCAAGCTCTACGGCTAGTCCCTAGCCTGTTTTAACTATTTATCTAGCATTTTGGTTATCAATGCTTTCTGTTTTGTAACAACAAAACTAATTAGGTAATTCATCACACCACCTATAGAGGTGGGTGACTTCTTACCCCTTTAGGTTAAAATATCTAAGAATATGTGTGTTATAGATATCTTATTCTTCCCTTACTATACACTATATTTTGTATTTATACTATATTGCATTTAACCAAATTCTTTTTTTTCCTTTTGGTTAAATTGTATATCCCCCCTTTTTTTTCTTTTTTTCTATACTTTTTTACACAATGAATATGATATTTCTTATGCACATTATCTAGTTTTTTCCAAGTGAACTTGTATTTTTATTCTATTATCATTTAAAAATTAGGCATATTTAATAATGCAACAAATTGTTTCTTTACTTTTTCGTACACTCATACTAAACTTTTATTATTATAACTGTTATTTTCTATATCTTAATGATTACTTTCCTCATATTAATAGCTACTTTTCTCATATTAGTAGTTACTTTCCTCATATTAATAATTACTTCCTTTATATTAATAATTACTTTCTTTATATTAACACTTACATTTTTTTATATTAATAATTACTTTCTTCCTACTTAATAATTATTTTTTCTTACTTATTTATTTTTTATGACACACCACAAGATACTAAAAAACAACGTTCAAAACATAACAAAAGAAAGGATGAATCAAACAATGAAACCTAATACTTACATAGCAAACTATGAGTCTACTCCTGGCAGCCGTTTAAAACAAGAGCGTAAAAAATTAGATATGACACAGCAAGAATTTAGCAAACTCCTTTGTATTTCAACCAGTTACCTAAGTGCATTAGAACGAAATATTCGCCCGATATCTGCTTCTATTCTACACATTCTATCTACCAAATTATCTATTTCTTCTGATTATATTCTATATGGAACAAAAGCCAACGACTTACCACTAATTCACTATATTCATGAACCAAACACCTTTCATGTACGACACCGTTTAAATGTTATGCTAGGCACTTGCAACGCCAATGAGCTTTATGCTTCCTACTCTATGATTCATAGCTATCTATCCAATATTCGCAATAAGAAAAAAAGTTCTACTCCTTTGTCAACTCATACAAAAGAATAAAACTTTTTTCCATTAAAATACAATATCAATTAAATTACAATATTAAAACCATATCATCTCAACTATACACAATAAAATGGCAAGACCTAGATAAATGTCCACAGTAGGCTCTATGTAAGGTGGACGAATTTTCCTATGACATAGTGCGTTAAAATACTGTTCTCTTCCACTAATTTTTGCAATTTGTTTATATAACAAATACAATAGGAATAAACATATACTTGCTACTACAAATAAAAACAAAACAGTTAACATATAAAATGGTAACACTGTCATATCAGCCATTTCTATCATATCTACTGAGGTTGATGCACCTGTCTGCATATGACTTACCAAATAAGAAAGCACATAAGAATTTCCATTAATAATAAAATGCACTAGCATGGCAGAAAAAATACTTCCTGTTGCCTCTACAATTAATGCTAAGAATATTCCTAGTACAAATGCGTAAGAAAATTGATTGATATTCATATGCATAAGTCCAAATATAAATGCAGATAGAAAAATCCCTTTCCAAATTCCATTTTGTAAATATGTATGATAGTACACACCACGAAATGTAAATTCTTCTACTACCGCTGGAAAAATTGCTATAAACAAAAGCCCTAACCCAAATGGCAAGGAATTTAATGTAGTCATTACTGGTGCTACTTCATTTTCTACAAATAATAAAGAAATAGAATTAATAAATGTGACTACGGGTATTAATAAAAATGCAACTAAAATAACGAGGAATACCACCGATGGCTTTAAGCCACGAAAACGTATTAGTTGCAATGGGTTTGTTCTTTGTATAACAAAGTACAAAATGGTTGGAACAATTACTAATATTTGTCCCAAACCTAATCCCAACATCACTGGTAATTGAATCTGAAATACTTTTAAACATAACGTAACTGCCAAATAGATAGCAACAGTAATATATAATAATATATTAATTTTTCTTGTTCGTTCCATATTATTCTCTATTTTGTAGCAACTGCCTCAATTTCAATCAAGACATCTTTTGGTAGTCTTGCCACCTCTACACAAGAACGAGCTGGAAACTCTCCCGTAAAAAAAGTAGCATATACTTGATTGATGGTTGCAAAATCCTCCATATTTTTAATAAACACTGTTGTTTTTACGACTGAATCCATGGTTGTGCCAGAAGCCATAAGAAGTACTTGCAAATTTGTTAGTGCTTGTCTTGCTTGTTGTTCTGCTCCTTCTGGGATTTCACCTGTGGCAGGTACAACTGGAATGACTCCTGATGTATAAACCATTCCATTTACTTCAATGGCTTGTGAATATGGGCCAATGGCTGCTGGTGCTTGTTCTGTATAAATAACCTTTTTCATAACACATTCCTCCTATCAATTCCTATGATTTTATATTACAACAAAACTAGATTTAACTATGTTCCTTCTTTTTATTTTACACCTTATTTTTCAATACGTCTAATGGAATTTTCATTAATTTGTACTTTTCCTTCTTTTAATAGACGTCCTAATGCACGTTTAAATGCACCTTTGCTTAGATGAAATTCCCTTTTTATCACTTCTGGAGATACTTTTTCTCCAAAAGGAAGCACACCATCAAATTCATCAATGACCCTTAAAATAACTTCCGCATCTTCACTCATTTGCAAATGTGCTTTTTGTCTTAAACTTAAATTTAACTTTCCATCTTCTCTTACTTGTACTACTCTACCTTGTACTACGTCTCCTACACGATATGTGTCATACAAATCTTTTGCTGGTATTAATCCATAGTATTTATTATCAACGGCAACAAATGCTCCAATCTCCTGATTTATTTGATAAATAACTCCAGAAACGGTGTCATCTGCTTTGTATGGACTATCACTACTTAAATAGTCATATACTTTCATTGTTGCACAAAGTCTTTGACTTTTATCAATATACATAGCAACTAAATATTTCTCACCAACTCGTACTTTTGTTGTTTGCTCTTTAAATGGTAAGAATAAATCTTTTTCCAAGCCCCAATTTAAAAATGCTCCTATTTTTGAAGATTCTGCAACTTCTAATACTGCCAATTCTCCCATTTGTAGCTTTGGCATATTAGTGGTACAAATCAAACGGTCAGAAGAATCACGATATACAAATACTTCCAATGTATCTCCTATCTTTGTACCTTCTGGAGCTTGTTTTTTAGGAAGAAGCACTCCAGTATCACTTCCTTCTTCTCCTAAATAAAAGCCAAACTCTTTTTGTCTTAACACAGTTAACTTCTGTACTCGTCCTAAATCTAACATAATTCCTCCTTAATTATCTACATCTTTTTCTCTTATCACCAAATAGTTCTAAAATTGCTTTACACTGGCCTATCATTCCCCTTCTTTCACTAGAAAGGAAACAATGGCAAATGGTTTATTATTATCATCATTTAATGAAATAATATACTCATCTCCTAGCTTTCCTACATATAAAGTAATCTTATCGCCTAAAAACGCTTGTTTTTTATACTCTGCCCTTACTTCACTAATAATCGCTTGTTGTGGAATACAATTTCTAGCCATTTGAATGTATTGTCCATTATTGACATGATGATTGGTATCAATATGATGTGGTTCTACAAAAAAAGAATATTTTCTTTCCATTTCTTTTGGTAATGGAATTTTTCTTCCTCTATCTTCCATTGGTAAAGGGTCTCCGCTACCATACATCTCTACATCTTCTTTTGTAATTTTTACTGGGCGTGAATGGATTGTATCAACAAAAATCCATAAGGAATTGGCAACAACTAAAAATTCTCCTTTGCTATCTTTGATTGCAAAATTACGGTAGCCAAACATATGAGAAAAATCATATGCTTGTGTTCCAATTTCTATTTCTTCTGCTAATTTAGGATAGCGATGAATCACAATATGCCATGAATTTAATAGCCATGCTCTTTGTTTTTCCTTTAAATATTCTACGCCAACACCTAAATCCTCTGATTGAAAAGTACTACAATCTTGCATATAATTAATAATACCACCTAAACTTAATGTTCCTGTGGCATCAATTTCACTATATCGAACTCTACTTTTAAATGTGTACATGCCAATTCCCCCTTCTTTTCGTAAATTATAAAAATTATATCATAGTAGCTTGTATGTTGCAATGAGAAGAAAGTTTCATTTATAGTTTCAAAGTTTTTTTCAATTTCTCTTGTCAAATGGATTTATTTGCTATATAATATAAGGTATGTTGGGCTGTCGCCAAATGGTAAGGCACTGGACTCTGACTCCAGCATTTCAAGGTTCGAATCCTTGTAGCCCAGTCTTTGATAGGCAATGCCTATCTTTTTTTATATCTATTGGCAAATCCTATTTCTAAATATTTTAAAAATAATCTAAAAAAAGTATTTACTTCTAATTTCTATCATTAACTTTTTATAAAGTAACACTTGTTTTGTTGACAAATAAACTCCTCCTTTATATATTAGAAATAATTAGTTAACTAATCATTTTTTTTATAATTAAGATGTATCGTATGTAAAATCTATCATTTTATTCCATGATTTTATTATTCTACAATTTTATTATCTATGATTTTTAATCTATGACTTCCTATTTTTTTGTATAGAGAATATTAGATTTTAGTTATGGAAAAAATAGAAAATGCTTTTGTTATCTATGAAAATTATATTTGTAAAGGAGACATCATGTTACAATTAAAAAACATAAAAAAAAGCTATACCACTGGCGATTTTACTCAAGTAGCATTAAATGATATTAGTCTTAATTTTAGACAACATGAATTTGTTGCTATTTTAGGACAAAGTGGCTCTGGGAAAACGACTTGCTTAAATATCATTGGTGGACTTGACCATTACGACTCTGGAGATTTAATTATTAATGGAAAATCCACAAAAAACTTTAAAGATTCTGAATGGGACGCTTACAGAAACAACAGTGTAGGATTTATTTTCCAAAGCTATAACTTAATCTCTCATTTAAGCCTTGTTGACAATGTAGAAATGGGTATGACATTAAGTGGTGTATCCTCCTCAGAAAAACATAAACGAGCATTAGAAGCACTAGAAAAAGTAGGGCTTAAAAATCATATTCATAAAAAACCAAACCAACTATCTGGTGGTCAAATGCAACGTGTTGCCATTGCTCGTGCTTTAGCAAATGACCCTGATATTATTCTTGCTGATGAACCTACTGGAGCACTTGACTCTGAAACAAGCAAGCAAATTATGGAGTTAATTAAAGAAATTGCCCATGACAAGCTAGTAATTATGGTTACTCACAACCCAGAACTTGCAGAAGAATATGCTGACCGTATTGTTAGTTTTAAAGATGGTAACATTATTCATGATTCCAATCCATACGAAGAAGTAAGCAAAGACACAAACTATGCCTTAAAGAAAACGAGCATGAGCTTTTTCACAGCATTAAAACTATCTGGAAAAAATATTGCTACAAAAAAATGGCGTACTACACTAACTGCATTTGCTGCTAGTATTGGGATTATTGGAATTGCCTTAATTCTTAGCTTATCCTCTGGTTTCCAAATACAAATTGATAAGTTCCAAAGTGATGCACTTGCTGAATTTCCAATTATTATTTCCCAAACTGCTATGAACTTAGATGAAGAAACCATTGAAGAAATGCACAAAGAAATGGCTAGTGCTGAGGAGAAGGAATTTACTGACGACAAAGAAATTACTCTCTATGATTCTACCGCTAGTATGATTACTCATACTAATGTGTTATCAAAAGAATATATGGACTACATACAAAACATTAGTCCTGATATTTGTAAAAGTATTGGTTATACACGCATTGTAAACTTTAATCTTCTTAGAAAAACAGAAGATGCTATTGTACCTGCAAGTATTTCTATTGGTATGAATATGGGGTCTAGTAGTTCTGCTATGACAAGTATGCGTAGCGCTGGACTTTCTTCCTATCCTGAAAAACTAGATAGCTCCTCTGCTTCTTTCTTAGAAGAAAATTATGATTTATTAGCTGGTAGCTACCCAACTAGCGAAACTGATTTAATGCTTGTTATTGATACAAGTAATCGTTTGGATTATACTGCACTTTCCAATTTAGGATTTGATGTTTCTGCTGATGATGTTGTTTCTTTTGACTCTATCATTGGTACACAGTTAAAGTTAATTCCAAACAATGACTACTATACAAAAGCCCCAACTGGAAACTTTTTCCCAAATACCGATTATACAACTATGTATGAATCTGAAGATGCCATTACATTAACTATTTCTGGTATTATTCGTCAAAAACCAGATGTAACACTTGGTTTATTAGGCTCTGGTATTGTATATAGTGATTCTTTGGTTCAACGTGTGCTTGAAATGGAAAAATCTTCTGATATTGTAACAGCACAAAAAGAATCTGATGTAAATGTTTTAACTATGGAGGCATTAACAGAGGAAAACAAACAATCCTTTTTGTCTTATTTAGGTGGAGATGATACCCCTTATATGATTTATCTCTATCCAACAGACTTTGATGCAAAAGAACAAGTAATTGAATACTTAAATCAATACAATCAAGGCAAAGAAAAAGAAGATACCATTGTATATACCGACCTTGCCAGCTCTATGACTGATATGACAAGCGGAATTATGAATGCTATTACTCTTGTATTAATTGCATTTGCTTCCATATCTCTTGTCGTATCCTTAATTATGATTGGAATTATCACTTATATTTCTGTATTGGAGCGAACAAAAGAAATTGGTGTCTTACGAGCCCTTGGTGCAAGAAAGAAAGATATTACTCGTGTATTTAATGCAGAAACCTTTATCATTGGAGCATTTTCTGGATTATTAGGTATTCTTATTGCTTATCTACTAACCTTCCCAATTAATACAGTCATTGAAAATATGACAGAACTTCCAAATGTTGCAAGATTGAACCCAGTTCATGCTATCTTACTTGTAACCATTAGTGTTATCCTTACTTTAATTGGTGGAACTATTCCTGCAAAACTTGCAGCAAAAAAAGACCCAGTGGAAGCACTTAGAAGTGAGTAAGTGTAATAGGAAAACAGACACAAGTATTAAACTTACAAAAGATTCCTTATAAAAAAAGAATGCAAAACACAATGTATAACAATAATCTATAAACAATAACAATAAAGAGCATTGCAAACAGATAATTATTCTTATCATGTTTCTTAGCAATGCTCTTTGTTACTGATACCGATTTAGCAAGTACTAACTTCCTCACTAATTTTTATTTTAATGAATCAATTTATTTTTCTTCACTACTATTTATTTCACCAGTAATATCCATTGGATAATCTCCTGTAAAACAAGCATGACAAACTTCTAAACCATTTGCCATCTGGGATAAATCTTCAATCTTTAAATAGCCTAGAGAATCTGCCCCTATAATCTTGCATATTTCTTCTGGGGTATGCTTATGGGCAATTAACTGTTCATTGGAAGGTACATCTGTTCCAAAATAACATGGATGTAAAAATGGTGGGGAACTAATTCTTACGTGAACTTCTACTGCCCCTGCTGCTTTTAACATTTTAATAATATTGGCACTTGTAGTTCCACGAACAATAGAATCATCTACCATAACAATTCGTTTCCCTTTTACCGCTGATTCTAGTACACTAAGCTTCATTTTTACACCAATTTCACGTTCTGATTGGTCTGGCTTTATAAATGTTCTTCCAATATAACTATTTTTATAAAATGCTAGTCCAAATGGAATTCCTGACTCCTCTGCATACCCTTTGGCTGCAATAATTCCT
Source organism: uncultured Lachnospiraceae bacterium (assembly GCA_904395845.1). Lineage (GTDB taxonomy): Bacteria > Bacillota > Clostridia > Lachnospirales > Lachnospiraceae > Fimimorpha. The sequence goes on along the minus strand of CAJFOH010000121.1, from coordinate 5,702 downwards.
GACTCTGGCACTCCTACTACTAAATCTGCTTCCACAGGATAGGAACGTGCAAGTGCTTTTCCTGCACTAATTCTAGCATCATATACACTAACATTATCAATCTTACTATCTGCTCTAGCAAAGTAAATATATTCAAATACACATCTAGCCTTTTTTGTAGTTGCAAGGCTCATGTCAGAGAAAATTCCTTCTGGAGTAATTGTAACCATCTCCCCTGGTTCTATATCTCGAATCACTTCACCACCAACTGCATTAATGGCACAGCTTTCAGAAGCTAAAATATAAGCATTGTCACGTTTTCCTAAACAAAGAGGCTTTAATCCATATGGGTCTCTTACACCAATTAACTTTCGAGGACTCATAACAACAAGGGCATATGCACCTTTTACGTCCTTACTTGCATTCTTTACTGCTTCTTCAATACAATCTGTATGAAGTCGTTCTCTTGCAATATGATAAGCAAATACTTCAGAGTCTACATCGGAATGGAAAATTGCTCCTCCCCATTCTAACTGATTTCGTAAACGATTGGCATTAACTAAATTTCCATTATGAACAAATGCTAACGTACCTTTCACATATTTTAATACAATTGGTTGGGTATTCTCAATACCACCACCACCAGAGGTTGAATATCGTACATGTCCTACACCGATATTTCCATCTAATTTTTCTAATGTTTCCTTAGAAAATACTTCATTGACCAGTCCTAATCCTTTGTGATATTCAATGTTTCCCTTAGGACCATAGGTATCTGATACTGCAATCCCACAGGCTTCTTGTCCTCTATGCTGTAAGGCAGATAACCCGTAATAAATGGTTCTTCCTACACTCTGGTTGTTATCCAAATCATAGATACCAAATACACCACATTCCTCTTTTAATCCACTAATATTTGACATATACATACCTCACTCTCTTCCTTTTATGAAATACAATATACATAAAAGGTAACTACTTTACTAGATTGTATTTTTTATACTAAAAGTCATAGTTGCTTTTTTGCTTCCATGAACTAATATCCCTATGTTTTTGTTCAATTACTAACTTCAATAACTCCTTTATGATTTTTTGTCTTCTCCCATTACAATGCTAATACAAATTTATCAGCTATGGGGAATAAAAAAGTTTTTGCTAACAAATAAGTTACTCTATATTATTAGCAAACATCAAGCTACTGTTTTATTATATTAGTCAATATTTTTTGTGTCAAGAGAAATTCTATCTGCTTTTTATTGTTATTCCTCTATCTTTATATACGATACAATATTCTTTTATATATTTTTAATAAATTACATTCTATAAGAACAGTTTTCCTAACTTTACCATCTATTACAAAAAAAGACATTTATGCCATAATATCAATTACAACATAAATGTCTTTGCTAAATAACCTATAACATCTACCTATTATCTTCCTGAACTTTCTTTTATTCTACTTCTAAAATCTTCACTGGATAACGGTTTGGAGAAATAGTATCCTTGAACTGCATCACATTCTTCTTCTCTTAAAAATTCATACTGTTCCTTTGTTTCTACCCCTTCTGCAACAATCTTCATACCTAAGCTTTTTGCTAGAGAAATGGTATATTTTACAATATCTTCCCCCTTATGAGTTCCAAGAGCATCAATAAAGGACTTGTCAATTTTTAAAATATCAAATTGTAGCTTATTAATAGATGTTAAAGATGAATAACCTACTCCAAAATCATCAAGCAATACTTTAAAACCTAAGTCATGCATTGTCTCAATACTAGCAGATAATTCTTCTTCGCTATCTACCACAGCACTTTCTGTTACTTCTAGTTGGATATAACAACTTGGAACGTTGTATTTATCTAATACAGTTTGAATGTAATAAATAGAATTTGCATTGTTTAAATAAGCTCTAGAAAGGTTCACAGAAACTGGTACACAAGGAATTCCTTTTCTTCGCCAATCACTTACTTGTCTACATACATCTTCTAATACTAAGCGGTCAATTTCTTGTATTAATCCATACTTTTCACAATAATCAATAAAGAAATATGGACTTAATACTTTTCCGTCACTTTTATGCCAACGAACCAATGCCTCTGCTCCTACAATTCGGTTGGTATGGGTATCATACTTTGGTTGTAACCATGCACGAAACTCGCCTTTTGCAATTCCCTCCTTAATACTATCATTTAATTCTTTTTCTTCCATTTGCCTTTTCTTTAATTCTTCCGTATAAAAGCAATATGGTTCCATGGTATCTTTATTCTGCTTATTTACCATCTTTACATAGCTATATGCTTGCTCAAAAGAAGTTTTTGGGTCTGTTATTTCATAGACACCAATGGATAAATTCACTTGAATGTCATTACCTCTAATATTTATAACTTCCGTATCTTTTATAACTTTTTGTATTCGCTCTTCTAACTCTTCTCTTGTCTTATAACAATATAACACTGAAAATTCATCAGAATGGTCACGAATGGCAATTTCATCTTTTAGCTTTTTATTTCTTCTTAAAATAGTAGCTACTTGCTTAATTAAATCATCACCGATATTCACACCATAGATTTCATTAATCAACTTAAATTTGCGAATGTTATAGATAACTAAGGCATACTTTTTATTATCTGTACTTTTAATTGTCTTACTAAAATGATCTTGCATATATGCTTTGTTGTTAATCTTTGTAAATGGATCAATATATGCCATCTCTTTAAAGAAATTTTCACTATTCTGTTTTATGTGCAGAAACCATATAAGTACTCCAAAAGACATAAGTACAATACCTGCACTAACAATTTTCATAGTATTAGTAACATCTGTTACCCTACTTTCTAGTACAGATGATGGTACTCCAGCAACTAACCACCAGTCATTTACATTTAATGGTTGAATATAGTTATATTTAAATCCATAATTGTTAATATAAAGTGTAGTACTTTCTTTATTTTTTAATGCAGTTGATAATTTTTCTATTGCTTTCTCGTTATGAGGAAATTGTTCTAAATTTTCTAATAGATTTGACATATCCACATCTCGATTATCAGAACCTATAATTACATTGGCATTGGAATCCATCAAATACAAATATCCTTTTCCATCAAAGATTGGCACTTGAAACATTTGCATAAATGTTTCTGTAGAATCAATGCCTACTAACACTCCATTGATTGTTCCTTTGCTATCATAGATTGGCACACTATATGTATTGATTTCATCTCCATCTCTTACATCGTGTAATACCTTACTAATGTAAGTTTCTCCCTGCTTGGCCCTTTGAAAATATTCTCTCTCTGAAATATTATAGACACCATTATACATATATACAGTTCCATCTAACAAAGCAATAGCAAGTTCCCTATAACCTAATATATGTGCATGCCCAATTAAATACTTGTGCACCGTTTGATAACTACTGTCGTCATCACTAGAAATCTCTTGTGCCAATTCCTGTAGCACTTTTAACTTCTGACTAGTAGTATTTTGTATGGTAATAATTGTCTGTTTTGATACATCAGACAAAACACCTCTTAACTGATTCTGTAATTGCTTATTCACATACGAGTTAAAGACAACTACAATCCCAATGACTACAATAATATAAAGTAAAACTAAAAAAGCCCTTCCTATTTTTTGTTTTTCTTTCCTCATGGCACACCTCCCTAGATAGCAGACTTTACACTATCCTAGGTATAGATATAGATATAGATATATCATAGACATATCATATCAATAGCATTGCAATAGTATTGCATTAACATTACAATAGTAGTATGTATGGCAGTAACATATCATTGTATTAGAAGCTATATAATCATAGTTATAACAATAGTATTTATGCATAGCACTTATGCATAGCAATGGCATAGCATTTATACATAGCACTTGCAGAGCATTGCACTACAATAGTATTACATATCAATACATATGGTTTGCAATAGTAAATCATGATATATACATAGTATAGAACTACATTTCATCTTATACCAAATGATTCTATATCTTTAGGAAGCTAAGTCCAATCTACAATTTAAACTATATTAGTTCGGTAGTAAAAAGACATAAGAACTTATGTTAAACCATATACAAATTCTTGCGCCCTATTCTCACTTTATATTAGTATATTTTATTCATATTAATTTGTAATATTGTCTAATTTATTGTGTATATTTTTTATTATTTTCTTATGTTTTTTAAAACTACTTTTATATATCTATACATGAATTATATAAATTCCACAATATAAAATCAATGTATTTTTTTTGGTTTTTTAGTATTTTCTTTAGTTTTGTTCCCTATTAACAGACACATTTTCCTAAAAAGATGTATTACTTTTTAGGTATCATTTTAGCTAGATTCTTGTTAAAAAAATAAAAAAAGTCATTGTAACGTAGCTACTAGCTACGTTACAATGACCATAAGGAAACATTCCACTGGAAGTTTTTCATTATAGAAGAATTTGCTCATATACTTTGAAAAAATAATACTTTGAAAAAATACTTTGAAAAAATAATACTTTTAATGAGATACATTTTAAACACATTACTATGACAAAATGATACTACATTTTTGCAATCTATCCAGGATTCCACTCTGGATAATAAAATATACTTTGTTTATATATGACACTTGTTTTAAGTGTATGCAAGTAACTGTCTTAAAGACTATCTTAAAATCCTCATAATAAGAATTACATTCTATGAATTTTATCCTATAAACTTTATAGTAAGAACTTTATTTATAGTTATTCTTTACTTGCATACTTGTAGGTTTAGATTTTAAATACATCTTGTCTGACGTGTTAATGTTTCATTCATAAAAACATTTTATCTTCTGTACTTTGTGCTTCTTCTTAATCTTTTGTGCTTTATGTTTTTTCTTTTGCATTGTAGGTCCTACAAATCCTTCAGTTTCTAAAAACTAAAAGGATCTATATAGAATACAACCTTTTAAGCATATTTCGGTAAAATATATTTGTTGCCTGAAGAAAGAAGTAAACTTCAGTTATTTGTGGAGTACCGTTGTTTCTATTCTCAAGACTACTACAAAATTTGTTCTACAGAATTTGGTCCTTGAGGATCTAGCAAATGAGATTTAAAAGTTTCCTATAAAACCATATGCTCTCTAGACTGTATCCTGTATAGAGCCCTCTAGCCTAGCAGGAACCATAACCAGAGAAATTTTAGTACTAAGATATGTAAATATCCTCTTATTTGTCCACTTAGTTATTACCAAGTTTCTTTTATCATTTGTTACACCGCCATTGTATGATGTACCATTCTCTCTTTGATTATCTTTCCTTTTCAACATGAAAATGTGCTTGCTGGAACTCGTTTTAGCAATTCTCCTAAATGAAAATAAATACTATGTCATTAGTTTTTTTCTTTAGGAATGTTCCTTACGCTACATATCATACCACACTGATTTTCATATTGTTATACCGTTTCTTGAAAATTTATTTTCAAAATTCGATATAATACGACAAGATATTTCATATTATAATTGGTTTATCATATCATATGTGATATGATAACAAGTACAATACCTATTACGTTTCAAATCAAATAGGATTCATCAAATGTAATAGGCATTACATATTATAATAAAATAGGAGGTTTCCATTATGAAAAAAGCTATGTTAGGCTTATTATTAGCATTAGTAGTAGTTGGTAATGTTTCCACATTTGCTGGAGCAACTTCTTCTGCAGATGCTCATGAAGCTG
>CAJFOH010000120.1 GCA_904395845.1 uncultured Lachnospiraceae bacterium | reverse complement strand
CTTATAGCTATGCTTGTAGCTATGCTTATAGCACTGGAACAAATATAGAGTATATAACTACTACATCTGGGCTTGGTAGTGTATTTACTGCGTGTTATAAGGATAGTATAAAAGAAGAACAACTACCAATCCACTTAACACTAGCAGGAGAATGTAATATTTATAATAGCTTAGCTGCCATTGCTTGTTGTATTCATATCGGTTGTACAAAGGAAGCCATACAAAAAGGATTATCAAACTTTTTTGTAACAGGTAGAATGGAAGTTGTGGAATCCAATGACACCTTTCATTTACTCATTGACTATGCTCATAATGCAAACAGTTTAGAACAATTATTAAAAACACTTGCCAGTTATCATCCAAAAAGAATTGTTTGTATCTTTGGATGTGGAGGCAATCGTTCAAAAACTAGAAGATATCAAATGGGAGAAATTAGTGGACGCTTTGCAGATGTATCTATTATTACAGAAGATAATTCTAGGTATGAAGACGTTACACAAATTATAAATGATATTTTAGTTGGCATAAAAAAAACAAATGGTGTATATAAAGTAATACCTAATCGGAGAGAAGCCATTGAATATAGTATTACCCATGCCGAGCAAGGCGATGTTATTCTTTTAGTAGGCAAAGGACATGAAGATTATCAGGAAATAAAAGGTAAGCGAACACCATTTTCTGAACACGCTATTGTCAAAGAAATTATGGAAAAAAGGAAACTAGGAGAAATAGAATGATTAATATAAAAATAAAAGATATTGTAGAGGCTGTTGATGGTGTGTTATTATGTGGAGATGAAAATCAAGAGATTAAGCACATTAGTATTGATTCTCGTCAAAGCAAGGGAAATGATTTATTTGTACCGATTATTGGTGAAAAAGTAGATGCACATAACTTTATTTCTCAGGCATTTGATAGTGGTTGCATTGCAACATTAACAAGTAAGCACAAAGAAATGAACCATACTCATAGCTTTATTTATGTAAAAGATACGATAAAGGCGTTACATGATATTGGAAGATTGTGTCGCAGTCGTACAACAGTTCCTGTTGTAGGAGTAACTGGAAGTGTTGGAAAAACAACTACTCGTGAAATGATTGCCACTGCACTTAGTGCAGAAAAAAGTATTTATAAAACTGGAAAAAATTATAATAGCCAAATTGGTGTTCCAATTACTCTTTCTGAAATGCCAAATGATGTAGATATGGCAGTACTAGAGCTTGGTATGAATGTACCTGGGGAATTAGGTCTTATTTCCAAAATGACGATTCTTGATGCAGCTGTTGTTACTAATGTTGGTGTTGCCCACATTGAATTTTTTGGAACAAAAGAAAAAATATGTGAGGAAAAACTAACTATTACTTCAGGATTAAAAGAAAATGGTCTTTTATTTTTAAATGGTGATGATGAGTTATTATATCAATATAAGGACTCTACATCATTTACTCCAATTTTGTATGGAACTTCACCACGTTGTACGTATCGTGGTGAAAATATTGCAATGAAAAACGGAAAATACACCTTTGAGTTTGTATTTGATACCATTCGTATTCCAGTTACCTTATCAGTACTTGGGGTGCATAATGTTGTTAATGCAGTAGGTGCCTTAGCAGTGGCTCATAAGTTTGGAGTAGATTTAACAAAAGCAGCAAAAGCATTAGAAGGCTTTACTGGTTTTATGAATCGTTTGGAAGTACACAAGGTAAATGGATATACTATCATTGATGACACGTATAATGCTAGTCCAGATTCTATGAAAGCAGGAATTGATGTTCTTTGTGGAATGGAAGAAAAAGGAAAGAAAATTGCCGTATTAGGAGATATGTTTGAACTAGGGGAACAATCATCAAATTATCACTACCAAGTTGGCAAAGCTATTAGTGAGAAGCCATTTGATTTTGCAATCTTAGTTGGAAAACAAGCATCTTATATTGGTAAAGCAATGGAAGATACACAAAGTAATATTCCAATTATGTATGAAATGTCCAACGAAGAAGTAAGTAAATACTTAAAACGTACGTTAACAGCTGGCGATGTAGTTTATTTAAAAGCTTCCAATGGAATGAAGTTAAAAGAAATTACAGCTAGTTTACTATCATAAAAGGAGAGAATGTTGATGTATGCAAATATCATTGTTGATATTTCTCATGAACAATTAGATAAAGTATTTCAATACAAGATTCCCAACCGATTAAGTGATTCGATTCAGGTTGGGAGTCTAGTTTTCATACCATTTGGGCGAGGAAATCGACAAATAAAAGGGTACGTTATTGATATTACAAATAAATTGGAGGCGTCTATTGATGCTTCTTGTATTAAAGAAATTATAAGTGTAAAAGAAGGTAGTATTCCAGTAGAAGCTCAAATGATTCAATTAGCTAGTTGGATGAAAAAACACTATGGTTCTACCATGAACCAAGCGTTAAAAACGGTAATGCCTATAAAAACAGAAGTGAAAAATATAGAAAAAAAATGGATTAAGTCACTAGTAGATTCTACAACCTTACAAGCAGCATTAGAAGAAGCAAGAAGAAAGAAGTATGTAGCAAGAGTTCGATTGTTAGAGTTATTAGTAAAGCAACCAGTTCTTTCAAAATATGAATTGGAAAAGAAAAAGATTTCTTCCAAAACATTAGAACCATTAATAGAAAAAGGTCTTATTTGTTTGGAAAAGGAAAGGCAGTATAGGAATCCTGTTTTAGAATATATGAATCGCTTACCAAAAACAAAGGAAAGCCAGCAAATAATATTAAATGAAAATCAACAGAATATTGTAGATAGCATTACTCATAATATAGAACAAAAGGATTTAAAGCCATGTGTGATTCATGGGATAACAGGAAGTGGAAAAACAGAAGTCTATATGGAACTAATTTCTTATATAATATCAAAAGGAAAACAAGCCATTGTACTGATTCCTGAAATATCCTTAACCTATCAAACAATATTTCGATTTTATAAACGATTTGGAAACAGAGTTTCGATGGTAAATTCCAGACAATCCCAAGGAGAAAAGTTTGACCAAATGGAACGAGCAAAAAATGGGGAAATAGATGTAATGATTGGGCCTAGAACAGCGCTATTTACTCCATTTAGTAATTTAGGGTTAATTATTATTGATGAAGAGCATGAAGGTGCATATAAAAGTGATACAATGCCTAGATTTCATGCAAGAGAAACAGCAATTCAACGGGCAAAAATGAGTAAGGGATTGGTTGTTTTAGGTTCGGCTACTCCGTCTGTGGAGTCTTATTATAAGGCAAAACATGGGTTATATCATTTGTATTACTTAGGAAAACGAGCTGTTTCAAGTAGCCAGTTAGCCAATACTCATATTGTAGATTTACGAGAGGAATTAAAAAAAGGGAATAAGTCTATTTTTAGTGAAACCCTACATAAGTTAATCTTAGACCGTTTGCAAAAAAAGGAACAAATTATTTTATTTTTAAATCGAAGAGGATATGCAGGTTTTGTTTCTTGCCGATTTTGCGGGAACGTGATAAAATGTCCTCATTGCGATGTTTCTTTAAATGCACATAATAATGGTACGCTAGTATGTCATTATTGTAATTATACCATACCATTTCCAAAACAATGTCCATCTTGCAGTTCAAACTATATTGCAACCTTTGGACTAGGTACACAAAAGGTTGAGGCTATGGTACACAAACAATTTCCTATGGCAAGAACACTTCGTATGGATATGGATACCACATCAAAAAAAGGAGAACATGAAGCTATTTTAAATAGCTTTTCCAGTCAACAAGCAGATATTTTGATTGGAACACAAATGATTGTAAAAGGGCATGATTTTCCAAATGTTACTTTGGTAGGTATTTTAGCAGCTGATTTATCCTTACATACATCAAGTTATCGTTCTAGCGAGATAACATTTCAATTATTAACGCAAGCAGCTGGTAGAGCTGGTAGGGGAGAAAAAAGTGGAGATGTTGTAATACAAACCTATGACCCAGAACATTATAGTATTGTTACATCAGCACAACAAGATTATGTTGCATTTTATGAAAAGGAAATTGCATATCGAAAAATGCTTTCGTATCCACCCATTGGACATTTATTAGCATTATTAGTTACATCTTCAGATGAAGCTTTGGCACAGGAAGGGATTCTTTGCTTTGCAAATGAGATAAATATAGCATTTGGAAAAAAAATTCAAATCATTGGACCGACCAATGCTTCTGTATCCAAAATAAAGGATAGTTATCGTAAGCTTTTATACATAAAAGCCATGAACAATGATACATTGATTGAAGTAAAAGATAAGATTGAAGAATTACAAGAGATGTATTATAAAAATAAAAAAATATTTTTACAGTTTGATTTTAGTTCATAACATTAGGAGGAAAAAATGGCAACAAGAGAAATTAGAACACTAGGTGAAGATTGTTTAAGAAAAACATGTAAGGAAGTAAAGGAAATTAATGACCGTATCATTACATTAGTAGATGATATGTTTGATACCATGTATGAAGCAAATGGCGTTGGACTAGCAGCACCACAAATTGGAATATTAAAAAGAATTGTAGTAATTGATACTGATGGAACACCTTACGTTCTTATTAACCCAAAGATTTTAGAAGTATCTGGAGAACAAGTAGGATATGAAGGCTGTTTAAGTGTACCTGGAAAAAGCGGGATTGTAGCTAGACCAAATTATGTAAAAGTAGAAGCTATGGATTTAGATGGTGAAACATTTATATTAGAAGGGGAAGAATTATTAGCAAGAGCAATTTGTCATGAATGTGACCATTTAGATGGTGTTATGTATGTAGATAAAGTAGACGGTGATATTATTGACAATGAAGTTTTAGCTGAAATGATGGCAGAAGAAGAATAAAAAGTGAAATCTTTCTTAATTTTTAATAAATAGAAACACATAGAAAAATTTTTTCGATATAATTGACACATTGGGGAATACTAATTTTGTTCCCCTAATGAAAAGAATTGCACATTAATTTATTAAGCAAAAAGAAAAGAGGAATTGGATGAAATTAGTTTATATGGGTACTCCTGACTTTGCAGTACCAACACTTGAAACATTAATTCAAAGCAAACATGAAGTGGTTGCAGTTGTAACTCAACCAGATAAGCCAAAAGGACGAGGAAAGGAAGTGCAGTTTACTCCTGTCAAAGAAGTGGCACTAAAGCATAATATTCCAGTCTATCAGCCACTAAAGGTACGAGATAGTGAATTTATTTCATTCTTAAAAGAATTAAATCCAGATGCAATTATTGTTGCTGCATTTGGTCAAATACTTCCAAAAGAGATTATTGATATGCCACCATATGGTTGTATTAATGTACATGCTTCTTTATTACCAAAATATCGTGGTGCAGCTCCAATTCAGTGGTGTGTCATTGATGGAGAAAAAGAAACTGGAATTACAGCTATGCATATGGACGTTGGTTTAGACACTGGAGATATGCTAAAAAAAGTGATTATTCCTATTGACGAAAAAGAAACTGGAAGTAGTTTACATGACAAACTTGCTGTCCTTGGAGGACCTCTAATTATTGAAACATTAGAAGGTTTAGAAAACGGTACTATCGTTCCTGAAAAACAAGACAATGAAAAATCTTGTTATGCAAAAATGCTTACAAAAACAATGGGAGTCATTGACTGGTCGTTATCAGCTGTAGTAATTGAGCGTCTGATTCGAGGATTAAACTCTTGGCCAAGTGCATTTACTTTTTATAAAGGGAAAACATTAAAAATTTGGTCAGCCGATGTTCTACCACATAAAAGTGGAGCACCTGGAGAAATCTTAGAACAAACAAATAGCAGTTTGTTAGTAGCCACAGGTGATGGTGTTTTATCATTAAAAGAAGTTCAATTAGAAGGAAAAAAGAG
>CAJFOH010000119.1 GCA_904395845.1 uncultured Lachnospiraceae bacterium | reverse complement strand
TGGTAACGTTACAAAACAACCGATTCCAGTTTACTGTAACAAAAGATGGTATTTCTCACATTTGTAAATCTTATGAAAACAAACCATTTTTAAAAGAATTAATTGCTCTTACTAAAAATCGCAATTTTACATTAGAACAGGTAGAAACTTTATTTTCAACTTATTCCAGTAATTATATTCATAAGACATTTAATCACCCTGAATTTCAACACATCTTTTCTTTTTTAGATACTTCTTTGGACCCTTATATTTATTGCTTCTCTTTTGACGAAATGGGTAGCTACTTTCATCGCTTGTTACCATACCATTTTGAAGAATTGTTAAAGGAATCTCATTCACACTAACATATATGTGGCAAAATAATGCATCTTACTTGTTTTGCCACTGTATTTTTCTAATATTAACATAATATTTATTAGTATAATATTTACTAGCAGAATATTATATTAGACTATACTATCCTATCCTAACACTATTACTTTAATTTCCTTCCATCTCATCATTATCTAATACTCTTTCTACCAATGTCACTCGGTTAAATGGTAAAACAAAATAATACCCATCTACAAAGTCTTTGCTCTCCTCTATCATTCTTTTTGCAATAGATACTCCTACCGCTTCCCCTTCTTGTCTTGTCATATCTTCTCTATATAAATCCACTACTTCATCTGGCACTCGAATTCCAGCAATTTCATTCTGAATAAATAATGCATTTTTTCTACTTACTAATGGCATAAGTCCTACTAAAATTTTTGCATCTACTTGCTGTTTCAACATTCGAATAATGTCCACATCTTCTTTTGAAAACAAAGGTTGTGTTAAGAAGAAAGTTGCACCAGCTTTTACTTTATCTTTCATTCGCTGAATTTCAACTTCTATATTTCTTCTAGCATAATTAATTGCTCCACCATAACAGATTGGTGAATGAGAAAAATGTTCCTCATTCATCTGTCCTACAAGCTCCATAAGACGAATGGAGTCAAAATTAAATACACTTTTAATATTTTTTCTACTAAAAGACGGAACAGGGTCACCAGTAATCAATAGTAAATTTCTTATTCCATTCATATGTGCACCTAAGATTTGAGAACTAATGGCAATTCTATTTTTATCTCTACAACAAATATGTGGCATTACAGGAATATTTACCTGTGATTCTACCTTTACACTCATTAAAATGGAGTCTGCTCTCGTTCTACCTGATGGCGAGTCTGCAAATGTTAAAATATCTACACCTTTGTGCTTTAAGTAATTGGCAGCTTCTAAAATTTTTTCATCATTGGCACTTAACGGTGGGTCTAATTCTACTGCAATTACCTTATTGGTTGGAGAAGCCTGTCCTAATACTTGAAAAATTGTATTATTTTCTTTTACTTCTTCTTTTATAAAACGTTTCTCTTCAACAAAATCTTGTTCTCGAGCAACGGAAATTTGGTTTTTTATTCTCTTTATAAAAGCTGGTGTAGTTCCACAACAGCCACCAAAAATATCAATTCCCAAGTCTACAATTTCTTTTAATTTCTCTGCAAAATAAACTTCATTTCCTTGAAAAACCATTCGATTATGACATATTTGGGGATAACTGGAATTTGGTAATGCAGTCATATACTTTTTCAATGTTATATTCATTTTTTTTAGTAATTGCAACAAATGGCTAGGACCAACACCACAATTAAATCCTACTGCATCAATTTCTAAACAGTTATCTGCCTCCTCTAACAGTCTTTTTCCACTAATACCGCTTTCTGTATAACCATGCTGATTTATGGCGAATTGAACGATTATAAAGACATCATTTCTGCTATTTTTAATAAATTCTATCACTGGTAATAGAATTTCTAACTCATCAAAGGTTTCAAAAACAAAAATATCTGCTCCACAATCTAAAAATACCTCTGCAATCGCCTTATACTCCTTTTGAATTTCCTCTCTTGTCCTAGTTTCATCTACAATTGGACCAATATCAGCACCAACAAATGCCCTATCTTTACAAACTTCTTTTGCTATTTGATATCCACTTACAATATTCTCCTTTACATAAGAAAAATCATTATGAAGAGAAACTGTATTAGAAGCAAATGTATTGGTTCGAATCAACTTTGCACCTGCTTCTAAATACTCTCTATGTATCCTTCTAACAAGCTCTTTGTTTTTAATATTAGCTTCTTCTACCACCTCATTACTATCATTACAAAGGCTAGCATAATACGTACCAAATGCCCCGTCTGTTATTAATTTATAGGATAATAAATACTCTCTTATATTTATTGGTTTTATATTCTTTTGAATTATATTCTCTTGAATTTTATTCTTTTGAACTATGTTCATTAAAGTCCC
>CAJFOH010000118.1 GCA_904395845.1 uncultured Lachnospiraceae bacterium | reverse complement strand
TCATTTACAACCTTTGCCCCCATTGGATACCCACAAATCACTCCCATAACAAGTGCATAAGTGCCTTCTTTGGAAGTACGAAACAACGGCTTGCATAATGGTTGTAACAAGGAAATAAAACTAAAAGCTGCGTCTGTTTGCACAATTAAATTGGATAGAATCATAGAAGGAAGTAGGGTAGGAACAATCACTTGATACCATAAAATTAGCCCTCTAGATGCCCCTAAAATGCTAATATCTGGATGGGTTAAAATAAGAATAAATAAAAGAACAATGCAAAATTTTGGTAATTGTTGTTTCATAAAAACCCCCTTTTTGTTTTTAACATAATGTATTCCAAGGAAAAAAAAGATATGAATATATGATAAAAATAATTTAAGAGTGCTTGATTTTTCCAATTATATATGACAAAATAGGAAGCGTGATAATAGGTATCATAGTATCAATTAATTGTGTCTTGCGTTGTAGTCACAAAGATAGAAATAGTAAAATGTAATAACAACGCAGAAAAGAGGTTTTTATGAAAGTATTAGAAGGATTACAACCAAAAAACGTATTTGAATTTTTTGAAACAATTACAACCATTCCACATGGTTCTAAACATACAAAAGCAATTAGTGATTATTGTGTTTCTATTGCAAAAGAACATGGATTAGAATATTATCAAGATAGTGATAATAACTTGATTATTATAAAAGAAGCATCCAAAGGGTATGAACAAGCAAAAACAGTTATGTTACAAGGACATTTGGATATGGTAACAGAAAAAACATCAGACTCTAGTCATAACTTTTTAACAGATTCCCTTCCAATTGGAGTAGATGGAGATTTTATCTTTTCAAAAGATACAACATTAGGGGCAGATAATGGAATTGCAGTTGCTTATATGTTAGCGTTACTAACAGATAAGGAACATATTATGCCACGAATTGAATGTGTCTTTACCGTAGATGAAGAAATTGGACTATTAGGAGCAGATTCTATTGATTTATCTCCTTGTAAAGCAAGTTATTTAATTAATTTAGATAATGAGGAAGATGGTGTATTTATTACAAGTTGTGCTGGTGGTATTCGTATTGATTTATCGTTACCAATAGAGAGAAAAGAAGTTTTTCAAGGAATGTCTTCTTACCAAGTTAAAATTTTTGGTTTAAAGGGAGGACACTCTGGACAAGAAATTGGAAAAGAACGTGCCAATGCAGCTAAACTTATGGGGCGTTTGCTTTTTGATTTACAACAAAGTGGATTACTTGAATATGAACTATCTGACTTTGAAGGTGGACTAAAAGATAATGCAATTCCAAGGGAATGTACGGCGATTATTACTTCTAATAAAGAGCAGGCAGAAGTGGAACAAGTAATCAAAGGAATTTTTGATATTTATAAAAAAGAATATGCAGTTTCTGATGAACAAATCGATGTTATGGTAACAAGATGTGAAGATGGAAAAGCTGTACTAACACCTTCTTCTAAAATGAAAGTATTATTTTTCTTAAATCAGTTACCAAATGGTGTGCAACATATGGATATGTCTATTGAAGGACTAGTAGAAACTTCTCTAAATCTAGGAATCACTTCTATGGAAGAAAATGTATTTCATGCAAACTTTTCTCTTAGAAGTAGTCGTGAATCAAGAAAGATTCAGCTTATGAACCAATTAATATTCTTAGTAGAATTTTTAGGTGGAGATTTTACAACAAGTGGAGATTATCCAGGTTGGGAGTATAATCCAAATTCAACATTACGTCCAATGATGACTGATTTATGGAAAGAAATGTTTCAAACAGAGGCAAAGGTAGAAGCTATTCATGCAGGTTTAGAGTGTGGTTTATTATATAGCAAGATGCCAACACTAGATATTGTATCCATTGGTCCAACTATGTATGATATTCATACACCACAAGAAAGACTTAGCATTTCTTCTACAAAAAAATGTTATGAGTTTGTACTTGCTACATTAGAGAGAATAGCTAAGGAACAATAATGGTTGGAAAAGGTAAAAGGAAAGAAAAAGATGTCTAATAAATAGTAATATTTTTGGAAGGATAGACATATATTTTATAGGTAGCAGATGATTGGAGTCTATCTATGAAAAAAGTAATTGTATATGTATTAGGCATAATTTTTGGAGCATATATTAGCGTAGTCTTATTGCACGATTATAATAATTTCTCGTTTTTCTATTTTTTAGATGGGAGTCAAATAGAAGAAGAAAGTTTTCGGTGTATGGACTTTACTGAGAATGGATTGCTTCAAATGAGAACATTTGCTGATTGTTATGAGTTAGACATTTATGATGTAATAACTACATGGATGATAAGTGATGGGTATCATTGGAAAAAAAGAGAAATCAATGAAGCCACGAGAAAGTGGTATGAACGTCAAAAACAGCAAATGTTACATTATAATAAATATGCATTTTTAAAACTAAGAAATGCCTATGAAACATTGCTTTCTGGGATTTCCTGTTTTCCTGTGCCAAAAAGCACCAATGTGAATGTATCATTTGTAACTTATGAGCAGTCTTGGGGTGATAAAAGAACGTATGGAGGAGAACGAACCCATGAAGGAACAGATGTTATGGGAATGGAGTATCCTCGTGGCTTTTATCCAGTAATAAGTATCACAGATGGCATCGTTGAAAACATTGGCTGGTTGGAAAAGGGAGGCCATCGAATTGGAATTCGTACAGAAAAAGGAGGCTATTTTTATTATGCACATCTGTACTCATATTCTGATGGTTTACAAGTTGGTAGTAAGGTGAAAGCGGGAGATATTATAGGTTTTATGGGAGATAGTGGATATGGAATGGAGGGGACAATAGGAAAGTTTCCAGTTCACTTACACTTTGGAATGTATATGCAAACAGCCCATTTGGAAGAAATGAGTGTGAATCCGTATTATATTTTAAAGTATTTGGAGCATTTTGTAAGAGTTTATGATTATTAATATAGGATTGCCCAAGATAGAAGTTCTTTTAGTTTTTAGAAATGCAATATTTATATACAATCATTAACTAGAAATGATAGTTACATTTGCATAGAGTAGAACTATTCATAGAATAAAACTATTCATAGAATAAAACTATTCATAGAATAAAACTATTCATAGAATTATATTCATAGAATTATATTCATAGAATAAAACTATTCATAGAATAATATTCGAAGAATTATACTCAAAGGAATAAATCCAGAGAATAATATTCGAAGAATTATACTCAAAGGAATAAATCCAAAGAATAATATTCGAGGAGTTATATTCATAATTGACAGTATAAAATGTATGAAAAAAGCTAGAAATGGAGATAAGTATGGAATTACAAGTATGGAAAGAAATATTAAGCCCCTATGAATTAGCCGTAGATGAATTGGTCTTAAAGCTAAACCACGTTATTAGGGAGCATAGCGAAAAAGGGATTTACTGTCCCATTGAACAAGTAAATGGGAGAGTAAAAAGTATTTCAAGTATATTAGCAAAGGCAAATAATAAAAATATACCTATTGAAGATATTACAAAGAGAATCGAAGATATTGCAGGTATTCGTATTATGTGTCAATTTGTAGAAGACATTTCAAAAGTAGTAGAATATTTGCGTAGTCGTTCTGATATGGAGATTTGGAGTGAAGTGGATTACATAACAAAGCCAAAGGAAAGTGGATATCGTAGCTATCATATGGTAATTCACTATCAAGTGCAAACTAGCTTTGAAACAAAAGTAATACCAGTAGAAATACAAATTCGAACACTTGCTATGAATTTTTGGGCTGTAATTGAACATTCTTTGCAGTACAAATACCAAAGAAATATACCAAGCCACATTAGAAAACGTCTTATGGCTTCCGCAGAGGCAGTATTGTCATTGGATAATGAAATGGCATCGATTCGAGATGAAATTTTGGAAGCACAAACTTCTTTTCGAAAAAAAGCGAGTATTGTTCATGATATTTTAGAAACTATTAGTAACTTAAGTAAAGTAGCTTCTAGCGAAGAAGTAATATCCATGCAACAAGAGTTTTTCCAGTTGTATAATGAGGGGGATATGGATATTTTAAAGAGCTTTAGCTTAAAGCTAGATAGAATGGTAAAAGAATATACTAATTAAATATGTTAGTAAGAAACGTTCTCACAGAATACCTTTCTGGTAAAGTGAGAACGTTTTTATCGTTATATTTTTTTGGAAAATATTTTTCATGTTACTTTATATTTAGGCTATCAAGAAATGAAATTGTATGATATAATTTGACATTGTAATTATTGAAAACTAATAGAAAAAAATAGAAACATTAGAAGGGAGAATTTTATGTACACACTATTACTTGCTGTTATTTATTTAGCATTTATTAGTTTAGGTTTGCCTGACTCTTTGCTCGGTTCTGGTTGGCCAGTTATGCATGAAACATTTAACGTACCGCTTTCTTATATGGGAATCGTATCTATGGTAATTTCAGGGGGAACGATTGTATCAAGTCTTATATCAGATAGACTCACAAAAAAACTGGGAACACAAATTGTTACTTTATTTAGCGTATTCCTTACTGCCATTGCATTATTTGGGTTTTCCATATCCAATCAGTTTTGGCTTATTATTGTATTTGCCATTCCTTACGGATTAGGAGCAGGGGCAATTGATGCAGCACTTAATAATTATGTAGCCTTGCATTATACTTCCAAGCATATGAGTTGGTTACATTGTTTTTGGGGTGTTGGAACAGTAGTAAGCCCATTGGTTATGAGTTATGCATTAACCACTTCTAGTTGGAATATGGGATATGGTATCATTTCTATGATTCAGATAGGAATTGTTTTTGTATTACTTGTCACTTTGCCATTGTGGAAAGTAAATAAGGAAAAAGCAGAAAAAGAAGCAAAAAAGGAAATAGTTGGTCTTAAAGATGTACTTAAAATAAAAG
>CAJFOH010000117.1 GCA_904395845.1 uncultured Lachnospiraceae bacterium | reverse complement strand
GCTTCTACTATCTCCTTATCATCATCACATACTAATACAGTAAACATCATTTCCCTCTTTCTTCATTGTTTATTCTTTTTAGTATTATAATAACATAAAATGAATATTTATAGGATTGCTTTCTTAAGAAATTCTTACATCTATTTTTTCATATATTTTTCATAATTTTTTGATTTTTTTCTCTATTTTTTCTTGCTTTTTTCCTATTTTTTGGATATACTTAGGATATTAAAAGCATATTATAGAATTTATTTTCATATTATGAAACATTATTTTTTGTAAGTAATAACAGGAGGTATTTTATGAAATTCATTACTATTGGTGAATTGCTAATGCGTTTATCACCACCAAACTATGAAAAAATTCGTACCACAAGCTCATTTGTTGTAAACTTTGGTGGTGCAGAAGCCAATGTTGCTGTTTCCCTTGCAAATTTAGGAATTGATAGCACCGTTTTTACTGTCGTTCCTAATAATGATGTTGGAAAATCAGCACTACGTTATTTAAAGGCAAATGATGTACATACTTCTCCTATTATTTTATCTGGTGAACGTATGGGGCTTTACTATTTGGAGGAAGGAGTTGCTGTTCGAGCTTCTCAAGTAATTTATGACAGAAAACATTCTGCCTTTGCAGAATACGACTATAACACTCTTGATATGAAAGAAATTTTAAAGGATTATGATTGGCTTCATTTAAGTGGAATTACTCCTGCCCTTTCTAATAACTGCGAAATTTTGATTGAGCAAGCATTATATGCTGCCAAACAACTTGGTATGACAGTTAGCTTTGATTGTAACTACCGAAGTAAACTTTGGAGCTTTAATGAAGCAAGGGATATTATTAGTCGCTATTTACCATATGTAGATATTTTAATTGGAATTGAGCCACTTCATTTAACAGATGAAAATGGTCATGACTTAAAAGATGGCTTGTCTTTACAACCAGATTATGAAGCTCAAGATAGAATTTTTAAAGAGTTGGCAGCACGTTTTCCATTTAAGGCTATTGCTCGTCATGTTCGCTATGTTCACTCTGGTAGTGAAAACTCTTTAAAAGCTTATTTATATCATCAAGGAAAGACCTATGAAAGTGATTTGTTCCGATTTACAATTTTAGATCGTGTAGGTGGTGGCGATGCATTTTCTAGCGGTATTATCTTTGCTCTAATGGATAATATGAATCCACAAGATGCTATTAACTTTGCCGTTGCATCTTCTGTAATGAAACATTCCATTCGTGGCGATACAAATATTACCGATAAGGAAAGTATTCTTCGCCTTATGAATCAAACTTATGATATTCAAAGATAAAAAGAGTCCCTATATAGCTAATTATATAGGGACTCTTTTATTTTATATCTAGCATAATATGTTTTATATTCCTAGCCCCATACAAACAATCCAAATATACACACAACTTTTTGGTAACATAAGCATACCTAACATTGGATATTTGTGAACCCACAATACAACTGGAATATAAAATAAGTAACTTAATAGTATTCCAAGCCACATAAGGTTTAATGAAGCAGTTAAAACATTACCATATTGAATAAATAAAAACATTACCATGATACCTTCTATTATAAAAGGAATATTTCTATAAATTCCCCAACGATAACTAGGTATCTCCTCTATCCACTGATTTTTTGGAGATAAACATAACACAATTCTAATGACTGCAAGTATATGAATAATAATAGTAGCATTCATATCCTTTACATCAAATAATTGTAATCCACAATGCCATAAAAATAAATAAAAGATTGTCATTGTAATAGATGTAATCATTTTACCTAAACCTAATGCAACTTGGAATTTCTTCTTATTCCCTGTAATAATACTTGCTATTCTTGGAACTAAGTGAAAAGAATCTCCAAATACAAGGATAAGTGCCATAATACCCCATATTTTCTTAATATCTTCTCTACTCATTAAAAAATAAATAGAAAGTATAAGAATAGCTGATAAATAAAAGATATCAAACCAAAGTTCCATTTTCATAGAAAATTTTTTCATAGAAAATTTTTTCATAGAATTTTCTTTTTCATAAATATATTTATCCTTTTCTTTCATGTTTCGTCCCTTTCTAAATTTTATAAAACTATCAAATGAATGTTAAAATAAAAAATGTACTATGAAATCTATTTAGAGTTTCTTCTAAATGGAACCTTCATAATACATTTTTCATATCTTTATTGTCCTAATTTTTTACTTAAAATTTATTTTCACAATTACACTTAGGGCATAAACCAATTAAGACTAGACTATGATACTCTGTCTTACATCCTGGCGGTGTAACTTCATTCAAAGTAGAATTATATTCTAAATCTACATCTAGCACACAATTACACTCACTACATAAAAAATGATAATGATTTTCTCTCATACAATCATAATGATCTGGTCCTGTTGGCATAGTCAACTTCCTAATTTCTCCACTATCTGATAGCACATTTAAATTCCTATAAACAGTACCTCTACTAATTGTTGGATTTTTTTTTCTTATTATTTCATATATCTCGTCTGCAGTAAGATGATCATAATTATTATCTAATAATTCCCGAATTAAATTTCTTTGTTGTGTATTCCTACTTTGCTTCATTACATCTCATTCCTTTAACTTAATCATATTATACTGCAATATAATTGCAATATATATACTACATTATATAGTTGCTTTTATCAAGTCGTTATGACTAAGTTTTGAAAGTTCTAATACTCTTTCCATATCAATCCCAACTGCTTCTACAAAACGTCTTCCATATTCTTCATCTGCTAAATAACAATGTACTGCATGACGATATTTGATATTTTCAGTACATGGAGCAATATCGCAAGCTGTATTCTCAATTAGGATTTGCTTTTTATCTTCTGTCAATACACGCCATAAGTCACCACCTGCACGGAAACAATCATCTGTTGGGTCATCTTTTGGATCATATCTCCACATTGCTCCCTCTAATTCTAATGCTGGCTCTAACACTTCTGGTTGTGCTGTCCATACTCCCATACTATTTGGTGTATAAGCTGGCGCAGAACCATAATTTCCATCTACACGCATTGCACCATCTCTGTGGTACTCATTTACTTCACACTTTGCACGATTGACAGGAATAAGGTTATGGTTAACTCCTAAACGGTAACGTTGTGCATCTCCATATGCAAATAAACGTCCTTGTAAAAATTTATCTGGTGAAAATCCAATTCCTGGAACAACATGAGCAGGAGTAAATGCAGCTTGCTCTACTTCAGCAAAGTAATTTTCTGGATTTCTATTTAACTCTAATTCTCCAACCTCAATAAGTGGATATTCTGCATGACGCCAAATTTTTGTAATATCAAATGGATTTTCATAATGATTCTTTGCTTGTTCTTCTGTCATAATTTGCACATACATTGTCCATTTTGGAAAATCTCCACGTTCAATTGCTTCGTATAAATCTTTTCCATGATATTCTCTATCCATACCATTAATTTTAGCTGCTTCTTCATTAGATAAATTTTTAATACCTTGTTTTGTTTTAAAATGGAATTTACACCAAACACGTTCATTTTTTTCATTATAGAACGCAAATGTATGCTCTCCGAAAAAGTGCATATGTCTAAAAGAAGCAGGAATTCCACGGTCACTCATAACAATAGTGATTTGATGAAAACACTCTGGAAGTAATGTCCAGAAATCCCAGTTATTTTGTGCCGAACGTCTGCCAGTGCGAGGGTCACGCTTTACTGCACGATTTAAATCAGAGAAGTTATGTACATCTCGGATAAAGAAAGTTGGAGTATTATTACCTACTAAATCCCAGTTTCCCTCTTCTGTATAAAACTTTACTGCTACTCCACGAATATCTCTTTCACAGTCTGCTGCTCCACGTTCTCCTGCCACAGTAGAGAAACGAATAAATACTTCTGTTTCTTTTCCTGGCTGTAACACCTTTGCTTTTGTGTACTTAGAAATATCATGTGTTACCTTAAATGTTCCATATGCTCCCCAACCTTTGGCATGCATACGTCTTTCTGGAATAACTTCGCGGTTAAAATGTGCCATTTTCTCCATTAGCCATACATCACTCATAACAACTGGTCCACGAGGTCCTGCTGTTATGGCATTTTCATTATCACCAATTGGTGCTCCTACTTCATTTGTTAACTTCTTATAATTACTCATATTAGTCCTCCTTACTTAATAAAAATGTTATTTTTCTTGTTTCTTGCTTTCACTATAACACTATAATTTCATATTGTCAATATTAATAGGACTTATTACTAATAATTTTATTTTATTCTCCACACCTCTTTTTTTCTTGTAACTATTACCATAATAATACTTGTCATTGCTACCATAGTTATAACAACCCACTTTACTATATCCGTACTATCACCTGTTTGTATTTCCTTATCTAAACTCACATTTTCTAATGCCTCATTATTTTTTTCATTATCTTCTAATACTATATCATCTTCTTTATTTTCATTCTCTTCAGATATTATATCATCCCCCTTATTTACATTATCTCCAGGAATTACATTATCTCCTTTATCTTCATCATCCCCAGATACTATATCATCATTAATTACAATTATCTTTATAGGTTGTTTTGCAATAACAAAGTCTTGCTCTACTCCATCAATCAAAAATATACCATGTACTATGTAAGTAATATAAGCACTTCCTTCACTTAAAGCTGTAACAATACCTTCTTCATCTACTGTTATTACCTCCTCATTGCTACTTTGATATTCTTTAAAAAGTACCATTTCATCAGGTACGAATATAGGTGTTATAACTGGTGTAAGCTTTGATGTATCATAAACAGTTAATAAAGTTTCATTTTCTATTCCTGAAATTTCGATTTCAATTTCTTCTTCACTTTGTGCACCACATATACAACTTCTTATTAAAAGAATCCCCTTGTCGCTTTCTTTTTGTATGATTGAAGTAAGCTCCATAGTACAAGGTACATTACTTTCTAGAATCTCATTACAATCTGAGCAATAAATATTATGAGTTCCATCTCCATTATATTGATATGCTTCATTATGTTTGATAAGACGTAATCGGTCCATACTCCCCCAACCTTCTATTGCAATATCAACAACTACTCGAAGTTTTACCGATGTCGTCTTATCTAATGTAAAAGATACACTAGGATTTTCACACTCTTGTGCATTTAATGTCCAACCATTTAGTTTTACTTCTTCACCCTCAAATAAAATCTCATCTTTTTCATCTAAAATTTGTAATAAGACTTTATCTCCAACAGCTCCCATTGCAATGGCATCAAATATATACTTTCCTGCTTCTAGTTCAATTATTTCATTATAAGTTACTGTTGTAATATCTGCTGTTGCACTATACCAATGTAGCGTTCCATTTCCTTCAAGTACATCTTCACCACTTGGAATATCTTTTACACCTGCACCATTGATTATAAAATTATCTCCTTTTTCAAATCCTGCATCATCGTCATTTAAAATTAAATTAACTGGCAATACAATAACAGTAAAAATTACCTCTGCTTGTGTTCTATCTGCATAATAACCTGATGTAACTGATTTTGAAAATGTTACTACTCCTCTTACTTTATATTCTCCTACAACAGTTGTATTAATAGCTTTTATATCTTCTTCATTCCAAGTTACAACTTCTTCTACTACACCTTGATTATACGCAACGAATAATTTTTCTGGAAGAGTATATATACTCCCATTTTTCACTGTTTCTTCTAATGATTCAATTCCTTCTACTAAAACTTCATTTGATACTGCTCCTGT
>CAJFOH010000116.1 GCA_904395845.1 uncultured Lachnospiraceae bacterium | reverse complement strand
TTTTCTTGTATGGCATTTTCCTTTATAAAATGTGTCATACGTTGCACAATATCATCAAATGAAGTTGCTTCCCCTAATTGACATTGGGAAAGGGAATTTGCTAATGATACAAAATGGGAATGTCCATCAATAAACCCTGGTAACATAGTTTTCCCTTGTAAATCTATCATTTGCGTATTCTCGGTCTTATTCGTTAATATTTTATCTAGTTCACCTACTTGTTTAATTCTACCGTTTTCTACTAAAATAGCCTGAACTGTAGAATTTTCTTTATCCATTGTTACAATTTGTCCATTGAAATAAATTGTTGTCATATATACACTCCATTTTTTTGTGTTTTTCTTTATTTTCCATACAATATTACTTGTTATTTTACCACTGTTTTTCAAATGGTTCAAGCAATTTTCATAGAATATTTTATATCATTGACAATTTTATAACAACATATACATATTGGTAAGTGATTGTACTCGTTAAAAAACCTTATTCTGATATCCTTTTGTTTTGAATTACTTTACATCTTAGAGTAACTTCTAGGTCAGATGGACTTTTTACAAAATGGTATTCTTATAAAAAATAATTCGGAATTATTCATAAGAATTTTTCTTAATACAAAGGTGGTATCCTAACTACACCTATTATACTTCGTTAAAATACCACCTTATTCTTACCTTTCCATTAATTTAATTATAATAACTATGGGAAACTTCCTACTTCACCATGACCTTTTCAATTTCTACCACATACATCATATGATAATCCTTTTCTGGATACCATCTTTTAATTTCTTCTGTTCCAATGAAACATTTTTCTTCTAAATATTGATGATATAACTTTTTACACACAAGTACTATATTTGCTTCCTCAAAGTATGGTACGCCATCTTCATAGGCTAATGTAAGATTGGATTGTTCTATTTTATTTTCGTCACGCCCTGATACTTTTCCCAAATATCCTAACGTTTTTTTGTATTCATTAGGGAAAAATGTTAATGTAAATTTCTCTTCTTTATCAATAAATTCTTTGGTATATCGTTGTGGGCGAATAAAGACAAATGCCACTGGTTTCCCCCACATAATACCAACCCCTCCCCAAGAAGCTGTCATTGTATTAGAAGCTTCCTTATTTCCTGCTGTTACAAGCATCCAATCCTTACCTATTAATTCAAATGAATTATTTGCTAATTCTTCTGGTTTGATTGTTTTCCACATAATACGTCCCTCCAAGTCGTTTTCTTCTATTCTATACCATATGAAAGCCGATTGTAAAGTAGTACATTTTACGATTTTAACTCGGTTTTTCTAATTACAACATAGGAAGTTAAATAGAAAATGCTTGCAAAAACTGTAAATGTAAGCATAAGTTAAAATAGATTAACCCCATATTCTATGGCATAAAATATACTATAATATTTTAGTTATATAGCACATTCATAATTAATAACTGACTTTAACTACTTCATACTCTTTTTCTCTCCTGCTAATTTTATAAATGATTTTTGTAAGTTCATATTAGATACTTACAAAGTGGGACTTTTTATGAACCTGTTCCTGATACACTATAAGCTCTACTAATTAATGAATCCACTTCTTCCTACAGTACTACTTTTCCTTTATCAAAAATTACTGCTACTTCCATACAACCCTTATTTCCATTATAAAATACTTGACAAAGTCAAATAATATTTTATAATTGACTTTATCAAATATATGGAGGTGGTTATGTGGATAATGACTCGTTTGGGTATTATATAGCGATACTGCGAAAACATTTTGTATCGTATTGTACCGAAAAACTTTCTGATTTGGGAGTGACTTATCGCCAACTATTTGTTTTAATCTATATTAGCAAAAAGAAAATGTGTTCTTCTAAGGAAATTGTAGAATATCTAAAAATTGATGCAGGACAATTAAATCGTTTTTTATCAAAGCTATTAGAAAAAGAATTAATTTTCCAAAAGAAGAATGACACAGACAAGAGATTTAATATTTTAACTTTATCTGATAAAGGTAAAAAAATAGTTGAAGAAAGTCATATGCTTTTTTATTCATGGGATACACAAGTGTTATCTGATATAGATGACGATAGCCGTGTGGAACTAATGAATCTAATGAAAACATTAATTGAAAAATTAACTGAAAAAAATGGAGGAAAAAATAATGAACAAATTGAATAGTTTTATGGACATATTGACAGGACAATTCAATAACTCTGCACAGTTTGAAAAGATGAAACAGAGCGATTTAAATTTTCCCTATGCTGAACATATTAATACGATTTGCAATGACAAAATTACAAATTTACCAAATGATTTTCAAGGGATTTTTATGGTGGAAGAAAGCTATTATACAGCCAATGGCAATACACATGCCGCACCCCACTTGTTTTTATTTACAGAAGAAGAAAATGGAATTAAATTAACTTCTTATGAATTACCTACAGGATATGACAAAAATACTTTTACCTATCAAACTCTTAAACCAGTAGACTATAATGAGTTGAAATTATCTGAAAAGTTTACTCCTGCATTATATATTGAAAAAGATGGCGTATGGGAGGGTGGCAGTACAAGTATGTTTTCTCCTGTTCTAAAATTTACTTTGTTTGAACGCTTTTCAAAAGAATGTTTAGAGGTTAGTGAAAGCATGGAAGTCAATGGAAAGAAAACATTTGGATACGATGAACCTATTCTTTACAAGAGGGTTATATAGATAATTTTTTGTAATCTAACAGAGACCTATCCTCTATAATTTAGAATTGATGAGTCTTGTCAGTAATACAAAAGCGGTTAATCTTATACAGATTGACCGCCTTTTTTTCTATTAATTATTGAGTTTTCTCTGATATAACCTTACAGAAACCATGTAACTTCCTACAATTCCTACTACACCAGCGACTCCACCAACTACAAATGCCATTGGTGAAGAAAGATACACTACTCGTTCCACATTCCATTCTAACAATGAATCCGTTCTTTCTATCTTATCATAGAATACAGTCAACACTAACACATAACCAATCATTACTACAATGTCCAGTAAAGCAGAAAGGAAGATTCCCACTTTACTACCAAAGGAGAAAAATATTACATAGGAAATTGATAACATAAGAACTGAAAAAATCATTCCAGTTCCCCATATTTTCATTGCCACAGACCATTCAATCATTTTGTAACCATATACGAGAATAGGTATCAAACATAATATCATAATACTAATACACATTTGACAAACCATTCCTATTATATATTTGCATAATACAATATTCCTCTTGCTAATAGGATAGACAAATTGATAAGTATCAAAATGACTTTTTTCATCACTTTCCATAGTAATATATAGTGTCATAAAACTAAACACTGGTATTTCAAGAATATTTAAAAGAGCAAACCCAAGTGTATCCCTCGTAACGAATAACAAAATTCCCACTATAATTATACTGCCAAGAACATTGGCTAAATTTTCTCTTATTCCAAATAGTTCATATAAATCTTTTTGTATGATACCTTTCATTATAATCTCTCCCCTTTTTCATAAAATAACATAATATCTTCAATCGTAACATTTTCCATCTCTAAATCAGAAAACACATGTGAAAGTGCTATTTTATTTTTTACTAATACTTTATACCCATAAGCTTCTTTTATGTAAGAAACCACATCTTCTTCCCACAGTGATTCTAACACTTGTTTCTTACAACGAACAATTCCATAATTACTTCTCATTTCATCATAGGTTTTTACAAATGCAAGTGTACCCTCTTTCATATAAGCAACGTAGTCTACGATTTTATCCAAATCACTTGTAATATGGGAACATATAATCACAGAACAACGTTCATCTTCTACAAACTCTCGTAATAATTCAAGAAATTCCTCTCGAAATAATGGATCGAATCCATTGGTTGCCTCGTCTAAAATCAATAACTTAGGACTATGACTAAGTGCAATGGCAAACTCTAGCTTCATAACCATTCCTTTGGATAATTCTTTCACCTTTTTCTTCTTTGGAATCTGAAAACGCTCCAGATACTTAAAATACATGTTCATATCCCAGTTTTTATAAATTTTACTTACTATCTTACCGATGATAAGTGGCGTAAACATTGGATTGTAATAGGTTTTATCAAAAATCACTGCCATATCCTGTTTTATGTTTGTTTCTTCTAGGGAAAACTCTTTGCCTAATATATTCATTGTTTCATAATTAGCAGGAATTATTCCTAACATTGATTTGATTAATGTAGATTTTCCTGCTCCATTTTCACCTACAACACCAAGTATTACCCCAGTTGGTATTTGTAAATTTATATTTTTTAATTGAAAATCTTTATAAGTATAATTCAAATTTTTTACATCAATTACATAGTCCATCTATATTTCCTCCTCATATAACGTATCTATGATACGCTTTAATTCTTCTAAGGATATTCCATTACCCCTTGCAATTACAACCGCTTCTTCTAAGTGCTTTTCCACTATTCTACGATTTTCTTCTCGAATAAAGTCTTGATTTTTCGCTGAAACAAATGTCCCTTTTGCTTGAATAGTTTCAATAAATCCTTCTTTTTGCAACTCATCATAAGCCCTTTGAGTTGTAATAACACTCACGTGTAACCCTTTGGCAAGTTTTCTCATAGATGGCATGGCATCTCCTGACTTTAATTCTCCATTCATTATCATCGCTTTTATTTGGGTTGTGATTTGTTGGTAAATCGGTTTATTACTTGAACTGCTAATGATAATCTCCATATGTCACTCACCTTTCATATATACTGTACTTGTTTAGTATATACAGTATATACTAAAATGTTATTACTGTCAATATCCAATAAGTATAGTTATCTGTTTTAAGATAAAACCTTTCTTCCATTTATCCTTATACATATAGATGCATAGTATAAGAAAAAAACTAATCTAAAAATAGCACTTGAATATCTGACTTTAAAGA
Organism: uncultured Lachnospiraceae bacterium; assembly: GCA_904395845.1. Lineage (GTDB taxonomy): Bacteria > Bacillota > Clostridia > Lachnospirales > Lachnospiraceae > Fimimorpha. Next base: position 721 of record CAJFOH010000116.1, on the reverse strand, counting down.
CAAATATTGTAAGTGCTATTTCCATTACATTTCCCTTTTATATACTTAAAAGTATTGCTTATTTATAAAGGTATTACTATCTAAATTTTTCAACTAATTATTATTCTTTATAATTACGAAACGAAAAGGCTTCTTTTCCAACGCCTAAATACATTCCATCCAAAGATATGGCATTTTTTAGTGCAAGCACATAGGAACGTTCTTGATGAATTCTAGCAGGATATAGCCCAGAGAAACGAAGAAATGGATAATGACAAGCAAATACAATATGCTTTGCCGTTACACTTCCACGTTCCGTCATTATCCGATTCTTTTTTACGTTAATCACTTTTGTATTTTCATAAATTGTAAGTTTTCCTACTAGCCCTTGAATAAATTTTAACGGATGAAACCTTGCTTGATTTTCAAATATTACCGCACCTGCAACTGAAAATGGAAGCTCAGTATCTGTTGTAAATGTTGCATCTAACCCTACTTTTCTTGCCGCTTCCTCCTCTGCCTTTAATACATCCATATTCTCAGAATAGATATAGGAAGGGCATCGTTTAAAATCACAAAAAATCTCCTCATTTTGAATTATTTTTTCATATTCTTTAATAGCAAGTTCATTTGCCCTTGCATAAGAAATTCCGTACTCGATTCCTTTTTCTTTTACTAATTTATCATAGATAAGACCATGCTGAGAAGTAATTTTTGCAGTTGTTTTTTCTGTTTGTCCACT
>CAJFOH010000115.1 GCA_904395845.1 uncultured Lachnospiraceae bacterium | reverse complement strand
TTCATTTGGAGCTACCGTTTTATTGTAAATGTCTTCTAACTGGGTAACATTTGCTTTTGCATTTAAGTAATTGTTATAAATTACTTGCGCTTCTTGACGTTTTTCAATTTCCTTATCCAAATATTTGCTCCTATTTTCTTCCATCACTTTTAAGGTTACACTTGTTCCGATAAGTGCAAGTGAGGCTACTACTCCCGCTCCAAAAATAAGCCATACACCAGTTAAACTTTCTGATTTTGACTTTTTCCCACTGGTATCAATGGCTAAAATATTCATTTTGGAAGAAATACACCCAATACATGATAGATAGGTTCCTATGCCGTCACCTTGTTCAGATAGGTCTTTGGTGTATGGAATTCCTACTAGGTCTTTTAACGGTTGCACGTCTTGATGCAATTCATTGGAAAATAAATTGGATAATCCTTGCATTTCACTTCCTATTCCACCAAATTGTATGGAATCAAATTCGATACCATTATTTCTTGAAGTGTAGTAGTCCATAATTCTTGCCACATTGCTTACTAAGTATCGAAGACTTTCTGTAATATCACATTTGATTTCCCAAGTTTCTTCTTCGTCTTTTTCTTTGTATGTATCTAGCTGGTCTTGGTCAAAGGTATCGTATAGACAAATATTCTCACTAACAATGCTCCATGCTTTTTCATCATCACCCCTTGCCCCTAGATACGAACGGCTTGAAACAATATGAATTGCCTGCCCCACCCCATAACTAAGAGTTCTTTGAAGTGCCAAAGTACCATCTCTCATAATAGTAATGTTTGTTTCGTCTTCTTCAATTTTCATAATCAAATGAGTGCCTTTTTCAAAACTTTTTTCGATGGCACGATACCCATTGTGGCTTGAGTAGTTGATTTTTTCAATGGTAAGGCCACTTAAGTTTGCTAATTCCTTATACCCTTTGATTAATGTCTTTGGGGTAATATATACCATAAGACGATATTTCTTTTCTGTATTTTTTTCTTTATCTTCTATAATGTCTATAATATCGTAAGATACAATATATTGTGAAATGTCTACTGGAAAGTACTCACTTACATTTACTTCAATCATTTCTTGTAAACGCTTTTCCTTGACAAAAGGTAATTCTATCTCTCTCCCTGCAATTCGATTGGAAAATATGGTAAATGCAACTTTTTTCACATTTCCTAACTTTCTTTTTGCCAACTCACTTTTTACTACTTTGGCAACTTCTTTTGTTTCTCGAATATATCCATCTTCCACTAGCCCTGCTGGAATTTGGAAACGAAAGCAGGAAAGCAACTTCATTTTTCTTCCCGTTACTTTCATTTTCATTACTCTAACTTGAGTATTTCTTATTTCCATGATTACTATTGTTTCCATAACATTCTCCTCTCACTTCTTGTCTAGGTAAATTTCTATGAATTTAAAACTTTCTTTGGAAATTATTTTATTTCTTACCACAAAGAATGGCTTTTATTAAAAACCATTGTTTCTAATAAGAAGTCTTTATGAGAAAAAACAGAGAAATTAACTACTGTACAAAACAAAGGATATTTACACAGAGCAAGCAGATAGGAGTTACCTCTATCTGCTACGGCTCTTTGTTTGTGTAAATAGTTAAGGGGGGATAATGTTTGTTTTCGTTATTTCTCTGTTTTATTTTGAAAAATATATAATACTTCTTAGTTAGCTAATTCTAAAACTGATGCTGGTGTATATTCAACACTAACAGATGAATTATCACTAATTGTAATTACTGCTTTGATTGTTCCATTAGTGGAATCACCACCAGCAACAGAATTCCAACGGTTAGATTTTAATTTTAATTTTGCACATTCACCACTATCTTCAAACTTATAGTTTGTAGATGCATTTAATGCGTCAAGAACTTTAGTGTCCTTTACACTAGTAGCTGTTGATGATGCTCCACTTGTTGTATCTTTTGCATATTCAACTGTTGTTTTATCTTTTTTGATAGTAATTGTATATTTACCAGCTGGAATATTATAATCAACATCTGCAGCAGCTACTTGCACTGCATTTACTAATGTATCTAAGTTACTTGCGTCTGTTGACTTTCTAGACTTTTCTACATACTTTAAGTATTGAGGAGCTAATACCCCTACTAAAATTGCAAGAATTGCAATTACGATAATTAATTCTACTAATGAGAAACCTTTTTTGTTTCTCTTGTTCTTTAACCAATTTAACATTGACATTTTATTGTTCTCCTTTTCTTTTTTTCATTTATGATGAATACGACTCCCCCTACTAAATCGTCTTACATCCAATGTTTCTTCCTATCACATCTATATTATGAGTAAAAATAGGAATGGTTGTATGATGGCTTTGTAATCCTTCTACTGTCTCTTTATAGTTTTGTTACCTTTTACATCATCATGTTTACTACATAACTGTTTTTATATCTTATCTAACCCATCATACATAGTTCCAATCGGTGAAATTACGGCAAAGATTAATACCCCTACAATTAACGCCATAACAACGATAATAGCTGGCTCCATAGCTGCCATAACTGCTTGTGTTGTAATTTCTACTTCTTCATCATAATAATCAGCTAGCTTTTCTAACATATCTTCCATATTACCAGTTTCTTCCCCTATTCCAGTCATATGATATACCATTGGTGGGAAGATACCGGCTTTTTTTAACGTTTCGGATAATGGTGTCCCTTGCATTACTTCTTCTCTAGAAGCTAACAATGCATTTGTATAATGAATATTTCCTACAATTTTGCTAACTACTTCCAAACAGTCAATCATTGGAATCCCTGTGGATATTAATGTTCCTATGGTTCTTGACATTTGAGCACA
>CAJFOH010000114.1 GCA_904395845.1 uncultured Lachnospiraceae bacterium | reverse complement strand
TAACTCTTTTTCTATCAAAGACTTTTTCATTTGATGAAAGGTAACAATGGATGTAATAAGCAAAGGTAAAATACTAACAGTAAGGCAAGTAAGAACTAATTTCTTTTTATAAGATGAATTTTTTATGTATAAAGACACTTTTTTAAACACCCATTTCATTTGCTTTCTCCAATCTATATTTTTCAGGGGATTTTCCAAAGTATTCTCGAAAACTTTGACAAAAATAAGAATAGTTTGGATATCCTGTTTCCATTCCAATATCAATAATTTTCTTTGTTGTAGTTAACAAAAGTTCACTAGCTTTCTGCATACGAAATTGACGAATATATTGATACAAACTAACACTAGTGGCATTTTTAAATAATCGGCTTAAATAGTCAGGGGATAAATAGACAATAGAAGCCAATAGTTCAATGGATAATTCTTTGGAATAGTTGTTATGGATATATTCTTTGACAATCACAATTTCTTTTCGTAGTTCTTTCTTCTTGGAAGAAAGAGTAGCGATAATGTCATCTGACATCTGTCTTACAATACCAATAATTTCATCAATATTTTGCTTCATATATAATTCAGAAATAATAGTATCAATGGTTTTATCTTGTTTTTTCTTTTCAGGAAGAAAAGGAAACAAGGTAATAATTAAATTAGAAAAAATAAATTTTGTATAAATTTGTGATTGGTTGCTTTCTGCGTTAAAATTGGAAAAAAATTGTTCCAAATTTTGTTCTAATTGAAGCTTATCTTTGGCAGTTAAAGATGTTTTAATCATCGAGATAAGGGTTTCATTATCCAGATGCGTAGTTGTATAGGAGTTACTGATAGCAGTATTTGTATCATTTTGTTGTAAAAATTCTGCAGTAAAAATATGTTCCAAAGGATTCCAAAATTTTTGCTCCATTTGTTGTTCCACCATGGAAAATGCTTCTTTTAAGGAAGAATATTCTTGCAGTGATTTGCTAATAGAAAGATAACAAGAAATATGAAATTCATTTAATATAAACTCATATACATCGTTTGTAAATACATTCATATCACCAATTTCATCATAAATACAAAGTAATGCTTGTGGAGATAGATTCAATGATTCAAAAGTAATATGAAAATGTTGCTTCATACGTTCTAAAAAAACAGAATAATTTTCTTCCAAAAAAGTAGAAGAAAAGTCAAATAGTATCATATATCGAAAAGAAGATAACTGATGTAATATACTTTCTTCAAAATTTTGGTGTACCAAGTTTCCATAGATATCTAATTGAATGGCATATTGAAGAAGGTAAGATTCTTTATGAAGTTTAGTATCTCGTTCCAAATCAATTTGTGCCATTAATTCTTGTAAGGTAGTTTTTAATTCAGAAGGAATGACTGGTTTTAAAATATAATTTTCTACTCCTAAGTGCATAGCAACTTTTGCATATTCAAACTCGGCATAATTGCTTAAAATAATCAACTTTGGTGTGTAGGAAAGCTGATTAATTTGTCCAATGAAATCTAATCCATTTAAAACAGGCATTTGAATATCTGTTAAAATAATATCTGCATGCCATTCTTGTAATAGTGTAAGTGCAGCATAACCATTGTCGGCTTCTTTTATTTCACAAGGAAAAGAAAATTGTTGAATAAGAAAAACTAGACAGTCACGTTCAATCTGTTCATCATCTAAAATTAAAATTTTATACATAAATTCACCCTTAATCCCTTTTTAAAATTATAAAAATAGTATAATAAAGATAGGAAAAAGTGTCAATTACTGTAAAAAAGAAATGAAGAAAAGTCGAAAAACTGATATGTTTTACGGAAATTTGATATAGGAATAGAAAAATAAATTTAGTATGATAAACACAACAGCAATATAGAGCGTTGAAAACATAACAAGTATATTTTGTTACAATCGCTCTTATTAAGGTAATGACAAAAGGACAGAAAAATTTATTTGGGAGGAAGTTTTATGAAGAAACAAATTAAAAAGACATTAGCAATTGCTACAACAATGTCAATGGCAACAACACTGTTTGTAGGTTGTCAAAAAAATGATGATTTTATGTCAAATATGAGTGAGGAAGAAAAGGCAAAATGGGAAGCAGCAGCCAATGACCCTTATGGCAAATATCCTGAACTTGTAACTTATACATCAGGATATAATTTGACAAATCAAGGCTCTGATGTATTAGCAGGAACACCTTATGAAAGTGATACAACAGAAAACAATGCCTACACTAGATATTTAAAAGAATTATTAAACATTCAAAATGAAAATGCGTTTGAGGCAACTACTGGACCAGATTACAATCAAAAGGTTTCTATGGCAATTGCAAGTCAAAACATTCCAGATATTATGTATGTAGAGGAATATTCTACCTTAAAGGAACTAGTTGAAAGTGATTTAATTGCCGATTTAACAGATATTTATAATAATTTAGCTTGTGATACAGTAAAAGAGGCATATTCAAGTTATGGAGAGGAAAATAATCCAATCAATACTGTAACGTTTGACGGAAAGATTATGGCAATTCCAAAAACACAATTAAGCGATGGACAAGATTTTCTTTGGTTAAGAAAAGATTGGTTGGATGAGTTAGGATTAGAAGAACCAAAAAGTTTAGAAGATATGGAGGCAGTATTAAAGGCATTTATTGAAAAAGATCCAGATGGAAATGGAGAAGCTGATACTGTTGGTTTGGTAGTACATAGTGATATTTATGGAGATTATCCAAATAATACGTTTGCTATTGATAATGTATTTACTGCACTAGGTGCGTATCCAAGTGTGTGGACAACAGATAAAGATGGAAAAGCAGTCTATGGTTCTGTACAAGAAGAAATGAAAGAACCATTACAACTATTAAATCGTTGGTATGAAGAAGGTGTGATTGATAAGGAATTTGTAACAAGAACCAATGATGATATTGTAGCATTAATTTCTAGTGGAAAATGTGGTGCATTTATTGGACCATGGTGGGCTCCATTTAACCAAGCACAAACATCTACTTATGCAACAGATGATGCTGAATGGATTAATGTGTCTTGTCCAGTGGGAGAAGATGGAAAAATTAATGGGATTAGTACACAGCCATATGCTGGTTTTGTTGTTGTAAGAAAAGATTTTGAACATCCAGAGATTGCAATGAAGATTGTCAATGTAAATGCAGAATATTCTAAAAATGATAAAACAGATGCTACAAAAGAAATTAAGGAAAATCAAAATCTTGCATACTTTAACTGGCCATTATATTGTGAAGTACAACCAGGAAATAATGCAGAGTTAATGACAGAGCATATTCAACGGGTATTAGATGGTAAAGCAGAAGAATCTAGCCTAACATTAGAAGAGCAAAGCTACTATGAAGCGGCATTACGATATATGGAAGCAGAAAAAAATGGTAAAAAAGCAGATTCTGCCGACTATTCTCAATATACATCACGTTTAGTATCTATGAATAAAATGATTAATGAACCAGCAAACTTTATGACTCCTTCTTTCTTTGAAACAACAGATACAATGGCTACTAAGTGGGCATCTCTTGAAAAGATGGAAATGGAAACAATTTTAAAAATTGTAATTGGAGAAAAAGATATTTCTGAATTTGATAAATTTGTAGAACAATGGTATTCCTTCGGTGGACAACAAATTACCGATGAAGTAAATGAGGAAATTTCAAAGTAAGTTATTATAGTAAAAATATAAAAATTAAACTTATTTTTTACAATTACTATGGCATATCCACTTTCCAAAAGTAAGTACCGTTTCCCAGCAAGAGAAATCTACATAAAAATTGTTATTTTTGCAATGTTATTTTCTGGTGGGGTTATTCCACTTTTTATGGTTGTAAGCCAGCTAAAATTAACAGATACTATTTGGGCATTGGTTCTTCCAGGTGCAGTTCCTGTATTTAATATTATTTTGTTAATAAACTTTTTCAAAGGTGTTCCAGATGCACTGGATGAAGCAGCAAGAATTGATGGGGCAACACCACTTCAAATTTTATTAAAGGTATATTTGCCAGTTTCCTTACCAGCATTAGCAACAGTAGCATTGTTCTCCATTGTAAATCACTGGAACGATTATTTTTCTGGACTACTTTATATGAATAAAGCAGCACTATACCCACTTCAAACTTATATTCAACAATTAACAGTAGACATTACTCAAATTACAGATGCAGAACAGTTAAAACAATTGGCAACTATGAATAATCGAGCATTTAATGCTACAAAAATCGTAGTTTCTACCATACCTTTGTTAATTATTTATCCATTTTTACAAAAATATTTCGTATCAGGGATTACCATTGGCTCTGTAAAAGAGTAAAATATGGCATTAAAAGTACAAAAAAATAAAAAATGTTCAAAATATTAGAAGAAAAGTTGGTGGTTATGATGATTGGTCTTTGGTAAAAATAGAAAAATCAAAATACACCAACTATTTCTATTGAAAAATATAAAAAGTATGATATTATAAATAAAGAGAATGATTTTTAATTTAGTTATTCGATATCTTTACTTTGAAATTTTATATACATAGAAGTAAAGTGATTATAATGATATATGGAATATTTTTTTATACCCAATATGTCAACCGCTTAATACATAGCAAACACTATGTTAATATATTCTATCATTTGTTAAGAAAATAAAGGTAAACAAGGAGGAAAACAATGAAAGATTATAGTCAAATCATCAGCAGTTTAACAGACTGGAATGCACCTGAAATAAAGGGAGAGATTCTTCATGGGGATATGCCAGGAGATAAGGTAAGTATTGAAAGCCATCACATTGAAAAGGCAAACAAAGTATTTAAGGAATTATTAAATCAACTTCCAGAAGTATTAAAAAAGAACAACAATCGTGCAGTTCTTTGTGTATGTGGAGGTTCTGGAGTAGGAAAATCTGAAATTGCATCTTTATTATCTCATTATTTTAGAGAAGCAGGTATTGGAAGCTATACTCTTTCTGGTGATAACTATCCATACCGTATTCCAATGTACAATGATGCAGAACGTTTAGGAGTATTCCGTAGAAGTGCTATTAAAGCTATGGTTGCAGATGAAAGCCTTACAAAAGAACGCTTTGAATTAATTCAACAGTTCCAAAAAGAAGAAACTGACGCAAGTGCAGAACACGCAAAAGAATATGAATGGTACCATACATATTTAGAAGGTGGAAAAGCTGGATTAAAGAATTACCTAGGTACACCAAATGAAATTAATTTTGGTGAAGTAGAAGAAATCGTTTCTCAGTTTAAGCAAGGTGCAGATAGCATTTGGCTAAAGAGAATGGGTCGTGATATGACAGAACTTTGGTATGAAAAAGTAGATATGAGTGAAGTTGGTATTCTTGTAGTAGAATGGACACATGGAAATAGCGACAACTACAAAGGAGTAGACATTCCAGTGTTATTAAATAGTACTCCACAAGAAACATTAGCTCATAGAAAAGCAAGAAACAGAGATGGAAAGACAGATAGTCCATTTACAATGCTTGTATTAGAATTAGAACAAGAAATGTTAGAAAGACAAGCTTGCAAGGCAAAAGTGATTGTATCAAAGCAAGGTGACTTATTAAGTTATGAAGAATATCAAGCACTTATGAAAGCAGCAAAGGAGAATGGCAATGAGTAAGAAGATGGAAGCTATGACCAATGGACCAATGCTTAACGCATATCCAGATAGTTTAGGTGGAACATTAGGTGATATTGTATCTGTGTTACAAAAACCTGAATTAAAAGATGTATTTACTTCTTTTTATATTTTACCAAGTGTATTTAATACGGATTTAGATAGAGGTTTTTCTGTTATTGATTACGAATTAAGTGAAGAATTAGCAGATAGCAAGGATATTGAATCCTTACAAAAACTTGGCATTGATTTAAAGTTAGACTTTATTTTAAATCATGCTTCTGTATTATCAAAGCAATTCCAAGATATTATTAAAAATGGTTCTGCTTCAAAATACAAAGACTTCTTTATTAATTGGAACGATTTTTGGGCAGGTCATGGTGAAATGACAGAAGAAGGTTATATCCAACCAGACCAAGAATTAATCAAAGATATGTTTTTTAGAAAACCAGGACTTCCAATTTTAATGGTGAGAATGCCAGATGGAACAGATGTACCATATTGGAATACATTTTATCAAGAAATCAAGTATCCAAAGGTTGCGCCACAACAGTTAATGGACGTATGTGGAATGCAATATTGTGTAGCAAGTAAAATTTGTGACTACATTAATGAGGGAATTGCAGAAGGCAAAAAGCCAAGTGAAATTTCTTTTGGTGCATACGAGCGATATAAAGATGAAGTAGTATCTTATGTAGAATCTACAAGAATGTATTTAGGTCAAATGGACTTAAATATTAAATCTCCATTAGTATGGGAATTTTATGAAGATACATTAAATAAATTAGCAGGTTATGGAGCAAGCATTGTTCGTTTAGATGCATTTGCCTATGCTCCAAAGGAAGTAGGGGAAAAGAACTTCTTAAATGATCCAGGAACTTGGGAATTATTAGAAAAGGTAAGAAAGTTAGCAGATGAAAGAAACTTAACATTATTACCTGAAATTCATGCAAGTTATAGAGAAAAAATTCATGAAACAATTTCCGATAAAGGATATATGACATATGACTTCTTCTTACCAGGTTTAATTATTGATGCTATCGAAAGTGGAAATGGTGCAACTCTTTGTTCTTGGGCAAAGGAAGTACTAGAAAAGAACATTAAAACAGTAAATATGTTAGGATGTCATGATGGTATTCCACTTCTTGATTTAAAAGGAATCCTTAGTGATGAAAGAATTGAAGAATTAATTCAAATTATTGTAGGTCGTGGTGGATATGTAAAAAATCTTCATGGACAAAAGAATATGTACTATCAAGTAAATGCTACTTATTATAGTGCATTGGGTGAAGATGATAAGAAAATGTTACTTGCAAGAGCATTACAATTATTTATGCCAGGAAAACCACAAATTTGGTACTTAGATTTATTTGCTGGAAAGAATGACCATGAAGCTGTAAAGAGAGCTGGAGCAGGTGGACATAAGGAAATTAACCGAACAAATTTAACAATGGATCAAATTAGTGAAGGCTTAGAAAAGGATGTTGTAAAAAGACAGTTAGAACTATTAAAGTTCCGTACAACATTCCCAGCATTTGCATGGGATTCTAACATTTCCATAGCAAGCGAAGGAAATACAGTAACATTTGCTTGGGAAAATGATGGATATAAGGCAAGTCTAGTTGCAAATCTTTCTGATTACACATTTGAAATTGAAGCATGTGATAAGGAAGGGAAGAAGACAGTAATATAATTCTTATTAATAAGGAATGAATAGAGAATCAATATACTGTATATTACTAAGTGAAGTAAAATTACAATAAATAAACGTAAGAATACATTTCGTATTCCTACATAAAATTGTGAAAAATAAGAAGGACAGATATGGTTAAGTATGTAATTTTAATAAATATAACATACACACCTATCTGTCTTTTTCTATCAATATCTGTTACAATAGTGCGGAAAGGTATTGACAGAAAGGGATAAGTTGTTAGTATAGTAATAAGCATAGCATAGTCATGCATAGCAAACAGCATAGAACCATTAACAATAGAAGCGAAAATTAAGGAAATATTGAGTATAGAAACATTAGATGAAAGAAATGCTTGAAACAAATGGTAGGAAATGTAAAGTAGAGGTATTATATGGTTTTAGAAAATAGTACATTTTCTTCGTTATCCCAAGTTCGAGTGAAACATGGAATTGGAACATTATCGGAAAAATCATTGCATTATGCATTAAAAAATTATTTTGAACCAAGAAAAGAATATCAAGAAAGAAAAGTTGGTTCATTTGTAGCAGATATCTACAATGAAACAGGAATCATTGAAATTCAAACAAGAAATTTTAACGTTTTAAGAAAGAAATTACAAGAGTTTTTAAAACAAGAAACAGTGACTATTGTATATCCTATGGCAGGAACAAAGTGGATTTCTTGGTTGGATTTAGATACTGGCGAAATTAGCAAACGAAGGAAAAGTCCCAAAAAAAGCAATTTTAATGATGCTTTTTATGAGCTGTACAAGATAAAGTCGTTATTAACTCATAAAAATTTAAGGATACATGTGCTACAGCTAGAATTAGAAGAGTATAGAAATTTAGATGGATATAGTGAAAATAAGAAAAAAGGTTCTAGTCGATTGGATCGTATTCCATTAAAAATAGAAAAAGAGTGGCAAATACAGTCATTAGAAGATTATAAAAAGATTGTACCAAATACATTGCCTAGCCAGTTTACTTCAAAAGACTATGCGACACATAGTAACATTCCATTAAAACGTGCCCAATTAGCACTCAATGTATTAACAGAAGTAAATGCAGTGAAGCGAGTAGGAAAAAAAGGTGCTTTGATTTTATATGAAAGTAATTAGAAAATGTGTAGAATTAAAAAAATATTGTAATAAAAGAAAATGCTTGAATTTAGCCAATGTTTTGTGTATAATAACAGAACGTATATTCGAAAGTTAAGAAAGGAGCAAGAAGATGGCGAAAAAGTCAACATATAATGCAGATAGTATTACTGTATTAGAAGGGTTAGAAGCAGTAAGAAAGCGACCAGGGATGTATATTGGTGGAGTTTCTACCTCTGGGTTAAATCATCTTGTGTATGAAATTGTAGACAATGCAGTAGATGAGCATTTGGCAGGATTTTGTACCCATATTGAAGTAACGTTAGAAAAAGATGGTTCGGTAACAGTATCTGACAATGGGAGAGGAATTCCAGTAGATAGACATCAAAAAGGAGTATCTGCAGAACGTGTAATCTTTACAACTTTACATGCAGGAGGAAAGTTTGATAATAACTCCTACAAGACAAGTGGAGGGTTGCATGGAGTTGGTTCTTCCGTAGTAAATGCTCTTTCAGAATATTTAGAAATTAAAATCTGTAAAGGTGGTTACATTCATTATGATAGTTATGAACGTGGTGTACCAACAGCAGAGCTGAAAAATGGCCTACTTCCTAAGATAGGAAAAACAGACAAAACAGGAACAACCATTACATTTATGCCAGATGGAGAAATCTTTGAAAAAACAAGATTTAAAGCATCAGCAATTAAAAGTAGACTTCATGAAACAACCTATTTAAATCCAGGACTAGAGATTATTTTTACAAACAATAGAGAGGGCGAAGAAGAAACAGTTACCTATTTAGAAACGGAAGGAATTAGTGCTTATGTTAAGGAACTAAACAAAGGGAAAACGCCAATTCATCCTATTATCACATACAAGGGAATCAGCGAAAATATAGAAGTAGAGATGGCATTTCAATTTGTAGATACTTTTGAAGAAAATATTTTAGGTTATTGTAACAATATTTATACTTCCGATGGCGGAACTCATATCACTGGTTTTAAGACAAAGTTTACCCAAGTGATTAATAGCTACGCAAGGGAGTTAGGTATATTAAAAGAAAAAGATGCAAACTTTACAGGTAGTGATACAAGATGTGGACTTACTGCAGTACTTGCTATTAAACATCCAGATCCTATGTTTGAAGGACAGACAAAGACAAAGCTTGGAAGTGCAGATGGTGGAAAAGCTGTAGGGGCAGTTACTGGAGAACAACTAG
>CAJFOH010000113.1 GCA_904395845.1 uncultured Lachnospiraceae bacterium | reverse complement strand
TAGTAAAAGGTTCTACCAATACATTTTTAAATGCCATTACATATCCAGATAAAACTACTTATCCAGTTGCCAGCTGTAATGATAAAGATTTTCAAAATTTAATGTCTGTTTATATGGATGCAGTATTTTATCCAAATATTTATGATAATAAAAAAATATTTTTACAAGAAGGCTGGCACTACGAATTAGAGTCTATGGAGCAGCCACTTATTTATAATGGTGTTGTTTACAATGAAATGAAAGGTGCCTATTCTGATGCAGATGCGATTATGGATCGTAAGGTAAAGCAAGTGCTATTTCCAAATTCTTGTTATCAATACGATTCAGGTGGGATACCAGAACATATTGTTTCATTAACATATGAAGATTTTTTAAACTATCACAAGGAAAAATACCATCCATCTAATGCATATATCTATTTATATGGAAATATGGATATGGTTGAAAAATTGCAATGGCTGGATAAAGAATATTTAAGTCACTTTCAGAAACAAGAAGTTGGCGTATTTATAAAAGAACAAGCACTAAGTACAGAGATGATAGAAGTAGAAGAAGTGTTTGATGCAACAGAAGAAGTAGAAGATGATGGTCGATTTACATGGGCAAAATTACTTCCAATGAACATTTCTATGGAAACCATATTTGCATTTCAAATATTAGACTATGTTCTATTACATGCACCAGGAGCGCCATTAAAACAAGCATTATTAGATTGTAATATTGGAAAAGATATTTATGGTGGATTTGATACCGATTTGGCACAACCAATGTTTGTATTAAATGTAAAAGGGGTAGAGGATAGTAAAAGAGAGCAATTTAAAACCGTTATTACTAAAACACTACAATCTATTGTAACAGAAGGAATAAAACAGACATCTTTGGAAGCTGGATTAAATATTTGTGAGTTTAAAGCAAGAGAAGCAGATTTTGGAAGATTTCCAAAAGGTCTTATGTATGGATTGCAATGTATGGAAGTATGGTTAAGTGATAATGGAATTTCTCCATTTGCTCCATTGGAATTTACTAATATCTTTCTAAAATTAAAAGAAAAACTTCATACTGGATATTTTACACAGTTAGTAAAGGAATATTTACTTGAAAATAAGGGTGGAGTTATTGTTTATGGTATTCCACAAAAAAACTTACAACAAAAAATAGATAAGCAAATAGAAGAACAGCTACAAAAAATCAAAAATCAGTTATCCAAAGAAGAATTACACCAGTTAATAATACAAACAAAGGAACTAAAACAGTATCAAGAGGAGCCATCTTCAAAAGAAGCATTAGAGTCGATTCCAATGCTAAAAACTTCAGATATTAAAAGAGAAGTTATGTTCCAAGAAGTAGAAGTAGAACAAATAGATGATGTAAAATTAATTTATGAGTCAATCTTTACATCAAATATTATTTATGGAACGTATTTATTTGATTGCAAATATTTGGAGATAGAAGACTTTGTAATTTTAAGCATTTTAAAGAAGTGCTTTGGAAAGTTAAATACGAAAAATTATACCTACAATGAGTTGGCAGATGAGATAAATCTTTATACTGGAGGAATTGATTTTCTAGTAACTAGCTATAAAGATACAAAAAAAGATACAGCATGTCAAATTATGTTTGAGGTAAAGGTTCGATGTAGTTATGAAAAAGTAGAAAAAGCAGTTGGTTTAGTAAAGGAAATCCTTTTTGAAACTGATTGGAGTGATAAAAAACGTTTAAAAGAAATGATAAAAGAAATTTCTTCTAATGTATGTGATGATTTAAATGTATTAGGTCATGTTGCAAGCAGTACAAGAGCAGGGTCATACATTTCCTTAGATGCCTATCTTTCTGATGTGCAAAATGGAGTATATTTTTATGAAGCGATAAAAGAAATGGAAGAAACCTTTGATGAAAAGGCAGATGTTATTATTCAGCGTTTCAATCAGGTAATGGATAAGTTATTTGTAAAAGGAAATTTACTAACTAACTGTACTTGTGAAAAAGAAGGATATCTTCTATGGAAAGAACAATTACATAAAATAGCAGATAACCTACAACAAACACAGCTTAAACCAGTGATATTACAACCAACACTAGAAAAGAAAAATGAAGGGATAAAAATTCCATCACAAGTACAGTATGTAGCTCGATGTGGAAACTTTAAATATGCAGGTTATGAATATACAGGCTCTATGAAAGTATTAAAAACCATATTAGATTATGAATATTTGTGGAAACAGGTTCGTGTCAAAGGTGGAGCTTATGGCTGTATGACAGGATTTTCAAGAGATGGAGATAGTTATTTTGTATCCTATCGTGATCCAAATATGAAAGAAACAAATGCTATTTATGAACAGTTGCCTGAGTACTTAAGTACCATTTGTATTGATGAAAGAGAAATGGAAAAATACATTATAGGAACAATTAGTGAAATGGATATTCCACTTACACCAGTAGGAAAAGGGGAAAGAGGTCTTTCTTGTTATTTAAGTAATATAACAAGAGAGGATTTACAAAAAGAAAGAGATGAGGTGCTTTCTACTTCACAAGAAAGTATTCGCCTGTTAGCAAAACCGATACAAGCAGTGCTAGAGGACAATTGTTTGTGTGTGTTTGGAAGTTCAAAAAAAATAGATGAAAATATGGAAATGTTTTCACAGATTAAAACAATATAACAAATAAGGAGAAAGAATTAAATATGCAAGAAAAAATTAAGTCTGGATTTGTTACATTAATTGGTAGGGCAAATGTAGGAAAATCAACACTTATGAATCATTTAATTGGACAAAAAATAGCAATTACCTCTAATAAACCACAAACAACACGTTCTAGAATACAAACAGTATATACCGATGAAAGAGGTCAAATTGTATTTTTAGATACACCAGGGATTCATAAGGCAAAAAATAAATTGGGAGAATACATGGTAAATGTAGCTAGTAAAACTCTTTCAGAAGTAGATGTGATTTTATGGCTAGTAGAACCAAGCACTTATATTGGGGAAACAGAAAGAGAAATTGCAGAGCGTTTAAGAGCGATGAGAAAGCCAATTATTCTTATTATTAATAAAATTGATACAGTAAAGAAAACAGAAGTAGTTACTTATATTGACGCTTACAAATCGATTTGCGACTTTGCAGAGATTGTTCCAGTATCTGCATTAAAAGATATTAATGTAGATTCAGTATTAGAAGTTATTTATAAGCATTTGCCATATGGACCATTATATTACGATGAAGATACAGTAACTGATCAACCAATGCGAGAAATTGCAGCAGAAATTATTCGTGAAAAAGCATTGCGTTTATTAAAAGATGAAATTCCTCATGGAATTGCAGTTACCGTAGAAAAAATGAGAACAAGAAAAGATGGAATTACAGATGTAGAGGCAACGATTATTTGTGAAAGAGATTCTCATAAAGGAATTGTCATTGGAAAAGGCGGAGCTATGTTAAAGAAGATTGGTACATTTGCTCGTCAAGATATAGAAGAAATGGTAGAAGGACAAGTAAATTTAAAAATCTGGGTAAAAGTGCGAAAAGAATGGCGTGATAATGAATTATTTATGAAGTCTTATGGATATGATAAAAGAAAGATATAAGAAGTCATCAAAAAGCATAAGTTGTAATTGGAAAGAAAGGTGATACTTTGGGAGAAGTTATAACAGTCACTGGTATGGTACTATCTGCCATGCCAGTGGGTGATTATGATAAGCGACTGGTCATATTAACAAAAGAGAGAGGAAAAATTACAGCATTTTCAAAAGGTTCTAGAAGACAGAATAGTCCATTATTAGCTCCTAGTCGACCATTTGCTTTTGGATCTTTTGTAGTATATGAAGGAAGAAATGCCTATACATTGCAAAGTGCTGAAATTATGCAGTATTACGAACAATTAACAACAGATATGGAAGGCGTTACCTATGGATTTTATTTTTTAGAGTTTGCAGACTATTATGGTAGGGAAAATGTTGATGCAGGCGGTATGTTAAATTTGTTGTATGTTACATTAAAGGCACTACAAAATCCTAATATTCCAAACTCGTTGATAAAACTAATCTATGAACTTCGTCTTATGGTAATTAATGGAGAATATCCACAAGTATTTGAATGTATTCATTGTAAAAAGAAGTTAACCAAAGGCTATTTCAGTTCAGAACGAGGTGGAATGTTTTGTGAGGATTGTAAATCATTTGCAAGAGGAAGTATGACCACTTCAGAAGCGGTCACTTATGCAATGCAATATATCGTTGCTGCACCATTGGAAAAATTATATACTTTTACATTAACAAAAGAAGTAGAAAAAGAATTGAAGCAGAAAGTAGAGGCATATAAAGCCTGCTATATTGATAAACAATTTAAGACATTATCCGTTTTAGAAGCAATAACTACTTGAAAAAATGAAAAAAAAAAGGTAAACTATAACAAGTTATTAAGTATCATACTTTTTAGAATAAAAAGTAGATTGGAGGACGTATGAAAAAACGTATCGTTTTGGCAATGGCAGCACTTATGATGGTATCTGCCGCTGGTTGTAAAAAAGGTAGTGAAAATCGTTTAGAAGTTTCTGGATTGTATGTAAAAACTGATTTAAGTATTGTTGGAACATTTGTAGAACCATTTGAAAAATCGTATTACAATGAAACAGAGTTAAGATTAATGGTAGAAGATGAAATCAAATCATACAATAAAGAAAAGGTAAAGGTAGAAGCATTTTCTGATGAAGATGTAAAAAGTGATGTAAACTTACCAATTAGTTTAGATAGTGTTGATGTAAAAGATAAACAAGCAACCGTTGTTATGGAGTATGATTCAGGAGAAGATTATGTATCTTTTAATGAATCTTATGTAATTGGAGAAAAAAAAGGAAGCACTGTTCATACTAGCCTTGTAAAAGATAGTTTGGATCAATTAGAGGGTAACTTTGTAACAGAAAAAGGAAAATCAGTTACTTTAGATGAGATAAAAAGTCATGGGGATTATAAAATGTTATATGTAGACTTTGATACAACAGTAAAAGTGGAAGGAAAAGTCACCTATATTTCAGATAACGTAACAGTAGAAAGTGATAATACAGTTACTACTACAAGTGGTCAAGGTTCTATTATTATTTTTCATTAAATAAATAATCATTATGGGCTTTAAGAAATAAGATTCATAGGATAAGTAATGAAAAGAAGATAAAACTTTTAAGTGTTAGGGGCAAATACCTAGCAACTAATGGAATCCCTATTATAATTATATAGGATTGTAATTATAATAGGGACTGGTATCATATACCAGAATGTATAATACTGACGTATATAATACTGGCGTATATAATACTG
>CAJFOH010000112.1 GCA_904395845.1 uncultured Lachnospiraceae bacterium | reverse complement strand
TACATATCGTTGCTTACTTGTTCAGAACGAATGATATGACCTTTCATTGGAATTGTAACTTCAATTTTTTGACGATCTTTTTCAACACTAAGTGTAACATGAACTTCTACATCAGAAGAAAAATAACGATCAAGTTTTCCTAACTTTTCTTCAATAGCAGAACGTAACCCTCCTGTAACATCTATGTGCTTACCCGTAATAATGAATTTCATAAAATCAGCTCCTTTTCCTTTTACAAAAGAGAACATCAATAATAACTTATGTATATGCAAATTTATTTGCAAGTATAAACAAATCATTACACCTTTTTAAAATGTTTCTCTTGTATTGATAAAAGTATTATAACATATTAATGAAAAAAAACAAGTAAAAAGTTATAAATTATCTAAAAAATAAAACGATTAATTGGTAAAGTTTATATAAAAATAATAGAAAAAAATAATTTAATATAAATAAAAAATATATAAACTAATTATCTATGGATAGTTTTAAAATAAAAAACTCCATAAATTAGTAGTGTTATACAAAACATATATTCGTAAAATGCAATGTAAATTCTCAACAATGTGGGCGATAAAATTGTGGATAATGTGGATAACTTCGTGTATAACTTAAAAAACACATAAAATTATGCAATTTCATATGTGGATAATATGGTATTAAAATGTAGAAAGAATAGAAGCAAAAGGAAATTTGGTAATTGATTAATACAAATAGAGGAAAAATTGTGCAATATGTATATATGAGAAAAAAGAGGAAAGAATAAATTATTTGATAACTAAGAATAGAAATAGAAAAGTGTAAACGAGAAAGGAAAATGGAATGTATTCACGTAGAATTTCTTTTAGAAGGAGTAGTAATGCATATGCAGGTATGCTATAATGAAAAAAGCGTATATAACAATGGAAAAATGACTTAATAATATAAGAGAGTAAAGTGTAGCATAGCCTACAAATAGTCATAGCATATAAATAGTCATAGCATATAAATAGGAATATCCTATTAACAGGAATCGTTTAGAAATAAGCTTAACTTATTATATAAAGCATAAATTTATTAAGGGGTAGGAAGAAAAAGACAAAGAAAGGATAGTATTATCATAAAGATAATGAAGGTACTCGTATGAAACAAGAATTTATAACATTAAAAGATGTGAAGAAAACGTATAAAATGGGAGAGGTAGAAATCCATGCAGTAGATGGTGTAAACTTTACAGTACAAGAAGGAGAATTTGTAGTTATTGTTGGAGCTAGTGGGGCAGGAAAAACAACAGTATTAAATATTTTAGGAGGAATGGATACAGCAACATCAGGGGAAGTAATCTTTGATGGAAAACATATTGAATTATATAATCAAAAAGAGTTAACCAGTTATCGAAGAAATGATATTGGTTTTGTGTTTCAGTTTTATAACTTAGTGCCAAATTTAACAGCCCTTGAAAATGTAGAATTAGCTTCTCAAATATGTAAAGAGCCGTTAAATGCCAAAGAAGTATTAGAAGAAGTAGGACTTGGTGCACGTCTTAATAACTTTCCAGCTCAATTATCAGGTGGAGAGCAACAAAGAGTATCTATTGCAAGAGCGTTGGCAAAAAATCCTAAGTTACTTCTTTGTGATGAGCCAACAGGGGCTTTGGACTATCAAACAGGGAAACAAATTTTAAAATTACTTCAAGATACTTGTAGAACAAAAAAGAAAACAGTAATCGTCATTACCCATAATCTAGCAATCGCACCAATGGCAGATAGAATTATTCAAATGAAAAATGGAAAAGTATCCTCTATGGAAATCAATCAAAACCCAGTTCCAGTAGAAACGATTGAATGGTAATGCTAGAAAAAATCATAGCAGTTTACTTATTATAATCAATTACTATAATAAAGAAAGGATACAATAAGAAAATGAAAAAAAAGGCACTTAGAAAAGATATTATTATGGAAATCAAAAAAAGTTTTCCACGTTTTATATCCATTTTTTTAATTGTAGCATTAGGTGTTGCATTTTTTTCTGGTGTTCGTGCGGCTAATCCAGACTTAATATTAACAGCAGACACTTATATTGATGAAGGAAACTTAATGGATTTAAAAGTAATGTCCACATTAGGAATGACAGAAGATGATGTCAATGAAATAAAGCAAGTAGATGGAGTATTAGAAGTAGAACCTTCCTATCTATTAGATACGTTAGTTACTATCGGTGGAAAAAGTCATGTACTACAACTGTTATCCAATACAGAAACAATTAATACCATTATAATTTCCCAAGGTAGAAATGTAGAAAAAGACAATGAAATTGTGTTAGATGAAGCATTTGCAAGTACATACAATATTAAAATAGGAGATACTATCACTGTAAAATCAGGAACAGAAACAGATATAGACGAGCAATTACAAACCAACGAATTTACAGTAGTAGGGACTGGGCATACACCAAACTTTATGGCTCTACAAAGAGGAAATACTACCATTGGAGATGGAACAGTAACTGCATTTGCCATTTGTACACCAACGGTATTTAAAAGTGAAGTATATACTCAAGTATTTGTTTTAGTAAAAGGAGCAAAAGAAGAAACTAGCTATACCAAGGAATATGAGGACCTTGTAAATACAGTAAAAGAGCGACTAGAAGAAAAAGAAGAAATTCAATGTGAAAAAAGATATGAGGAAATTTATACAGAGGCAGAAAAACAAATCCTAGAAGCTAGACAAACCTTTGAAGAAAATAAATCAGATGCCATGAGTCAATTAGAAGATGGTAGACAACAACTAGATAATGGTAAGGTGCAATTAGAACAGGCAAAACAGCAACTGGAACAACAAGAAGGCTTGTTAGAGCAGTTAAAAGCACAGCTTGGAACTGCTAGTGAGCAAGTGGTGACAATGCAAGCCCAATTAGAAGTGGCAAAGCAATCGATAAAGGAGCAAGAAAGCCTGTTAAATGAGAAAAATGCAGAATATGAATCTCAAAAAAGGGATGTAGAAGAAACACTGAAAGAAGCAGAAGAAGAAATCACACAAGCAGAGAATGAGTTACAACAGCTTGAAGTTCCTAGTTGGTATCTTTTAGATAGAGATAGTTTAAGCGATTATAAAGAATTAGGGGAAAATGCAGAACGAATTGGAGCAATAGGAAAAGTATTTCCAATGATTTTCTTTTTGGTAGCAGCTTTAGTTAGTTTAACTACTATGACACGAATGGTAGAAGAACAACGACTTCAAATTGGAACGTTGAAAGCATTAGGTTATACAAAAGGAGAAGTTGCTGGTAAATATATTGTATATGCATTATCGGCAACACTAGGAGGAAGTGTATTTGGTGTATTAATAGGTGAAAAAATATTCCCATACATTATTGTATTTGCCTATAAAATTATGTATCCAAATTTAAACCAAATTCAAATTCCTTATGAGTGGGAATATTCTCTTACAGCAACAGTAATGGCATTATGTGCAACGCTAATAGCAACCATAGGAGCTTGTTATAAAGAACTTGCGGAAATGCCGTCAAAACTTATGCGACCAGAAGCACCAAAGAATGGAAAACGTATTTTATTAGAAAAGATTCCATTTTTATGGAAGCATTTTAGTTTTACTTATAAATCCACGTTCCGTAATCTGTTCCGCTATAAAAAACGCTTGTTTATGACAGTATTTGGTATTGCCAGTTGTATGGCACTTATTGTAGTTGGTTTTGGAATTCGTGACTCTATGGTACATATTGGAGATATGCAATATGATAGAATACAGACCTATCAGGCAACAGTAATGTTAGAAGAAGGTATTACAGAGGAACAGCAAGAAGAGATAGAGAATTATTTCAATCAAGAAGAAAGCATTTATGGAAGCAAATATATGTACTTAAAGTCCTTAGATGTAAGTGCCAATGAAATAACAAAATCAGCTTATATTTCAGTGCCAAAAACAATGGAAGACTTAGATTTGTATTTTGATTTTGTTTCTCGAACAACAAAAGAAGAATTTCAACTTAGTGATACTGGCGTATTAATCACAGAGCAGTTGGCAGGCTTTTTAAATGTAAAAAGTGGCGATACCATTTCTATAAACGTAGGAATGGAAGAAAAAGAAGTAGTTGTAGATGGAGTAATTGAAAATTATATGATGCACTACATTTATATGTCACCAAAGCTATATGAACAGTTATATGGAGAACAGCCGATGTATCAATCCATACTTCTTTTATGTGATGATTCAAAAGGGGACGAAGAAAGGATTGCTAGTCACCTATTGGAACAATCTGGAGTGTTAGGTGTTCGCTTTACAAATGATATGAGAGAGCAAGTGGAAGATATGCTTGGAGCATTAAATATTGTAGTGTATGTTTTAATTATTTCTGCAGGATTATTGGCATTTATTGTGTTATATAATTTAAATAATATTAACATTAATGAAAGAAAAAGAGAACTTGCTACCATTAAAGTACTAGGGTTTTACGATAATGAAGTGGCTGCCTATGTATATCGTGAAAATATTTTCTTAAGTATCATAGGTATTGTAGTTGGTGTCTTTTTAGGAATCATATTACATCGCTACATCATTACAACAGTAGAAGTAAATATGGTGATGTTTGCCAGAACCATTCGTACAGAAAGTTTTGTTATTAGTGGGTTATTAACACTTATATTCTCTGCCATTATCAATGGTGTTACTTATTTTAAATTAAAGAAAATCAACATGGTAGAATCACTAAAAAGTGTAGAATAACAAATGTACTAGAAACATAAAAAAAGTTATGATAAAATAAGTAACGCAAAAAAAGTACAAAGAGAGAAAGAAAGGAACACATAAATGGAAAAAAAGGGGAATGCATGGGCATTATTGCCTATCTTAGTATTTTTAGTTTTGTTTATTGGAGTGGGAATTGTATCAGGAGACTTTTATACAATGCCAATTACAGTAGGGTTTTTAATTGCGCTTGTTGTTGCATTTGTGCAAAATCCGAAAAAAACATTTGATGAAAAGTTAAGCATCATGGCAAAAGGGGCAGGGGAAGAAAATATTATGATTATGTGCCTGATTTTTATTTTAGCAGGAGCATTTGCAGGAGCAGTACAAGCAGCAGGAGGAGTAGATAGTACGGTAAATTTAGGATTATCATTTATTCCAGCAAGATTTGCAGTAGCAGGTTTGTTTGTAATTGGTTGCTTTATTTCTATTTCCATGGGAACATCGATGGGAACCATTGCTGCACTAGCTCCCATTGCAGTTGGAGTTAGTGAAAAAACAGGTATTTCATCAGCAATATGTATGGCAGCCGTGATAGGAGGAGCTGTATTTGGAGATAACTTATCAGTTATCTCAGATACTACCATTGCAGCAGCTCGTACCCAAGGATGTGAAATGCGCGATAAGTTTCGTGTTAATGTAAAAATTGTTTGGCCAGGGGCTTTGATTACAGTTATTATCTTTTTAGTAATGACTTGGAATGTGGAAGTAGAGCTAGAAACAGCTTCTT
>CAJFOH010000111.1 GCA_904395845.1 uncultured Lachnospiraceae bacterium | reverse complement strand
GGATATGGTCCAGAACATTTATCTACGCACATATTACATCTATCTTTAAAATAACAGTAATTTGGCATTTCTACTGGATTTGGTACTTTTCCAGGAATACTATATAATCTATCTACCTTTTTACCAACTACTGGCTTACTATTCATAAGACCAATTGTATAAGGGTGACTTGGATTTGCAAAAATCTCTTCTACTGTTCCTTTTTCTACTACACGACCAGCATACATTACTACAACGTAATCTGCCATTTCTGCAATAACACCTAAATCATGAGTAATTAACATAATACTACTGTTAATTTTATCTTTTAAGTTACGAAGTAAATCTAAAATCTGAGCCTGAATTGTAACATCTAATGCTGTTGTTGGCTCATCAGCAATGATAAGCTTTGGATCACAAGCAAGCCCCATAGCAATCATAACACGTTGGCGCATACCACCAGATAATTCATGTGGGAACATACGATAAACACCTTCGCTATTGGCAATTCCAACTAATTCTAGCATTTCAATTGTTCTTGCCTTTACATCTTCCTTAGACATATCTGGATTATGAAGCTTAATTACTTCATCCACTTGATCACCAATACGGAATACTGGATTTAAACTTGTCATAGGCTCTTGGAAAATCATAGAAACTACATTTCCACGTAATTTTCTCATTTCTTCGTTTGGAGTTTTTACAATGTTATATGCTTCATCACCTAAATTTAGACGAATCTCTCCACCTACCATTTGTCCTTGTGGTCTTTGTACTAATTGCATTAAAGATAAACTTGTTACTGATTTTCCACATCCAGATTCTCCTACAACACCAACAGTTGCACCTTGTGGAATTTCAAAGCTAACACCATCTACTGATTTTACTACACCAATATCAGTAAAGAAATATGTTTGAAGATTATCAAATTCCACAATATTTTTTGGATTTTTCATCTTTGTTACATATTCTTCTCTTGGTATATTTTTACGGTTTCTTTGTTTTTCATATTCACGAGTAATCTTACGATTTTCTCTTGAAATTTTTCTTGCTTCGGAAGCAGAAATATAGTTTACTCCCTTTGCTTTTTTCTTAAATAATCCCATATTTTCCACCTACCTCTTCATCTTTGGATCGAAGGCATCTCTTAATCCATCACCGATAAAGTTAAATCCTAATACAGTTAAAAGAATTAAAATACCTGCTGGAATCCAAATAAACCAATAATTTGTCATAACGTGAACAGATGTAACGGCATTAATAATATTACCCCAAGACGCAAGTGGGAACTTAACACCTAATCCTAAGTAACTTAATGTTGCTTCTGTAAGAATAGCACTACCAAGTCCCATTGTAGCAAATACGATAAGCTGTGGAATAACATTTGGAATTAAATGCTTAAAAATTCTTCTTGATACACGAAGCCCAGTTGCTTCTGTTGCAATCATAAATTCTTGCTCACGTAAAGATAAAATTTGTCCACGAACCATACGAGCAATTCCTGGCCAGCTTAAAATACCTAAGATAAACATTAACATAAAGATACGTAGACTTGGATCAAGCTTCATACCATCCATTAATGCACCAAGGATAATATATAATGGCATAGAAGGAATACAGTTAAAAATATCTACAATTCTCATAATTAAATTGTCTACCCAACCACCAAAATATCCTGCAATACCACCAAAAATAACACCTAAACAAGTGGAAATGGTAACAACAACAAAACCAACTAATAAAGAAACTCTACCACCATAAATTAAACGTGTTAACACGTCCATACCATTGGCATCTGTTCCTAACCAATGTTCCATTGATGGTCCTTCATAAGTAGCCAAACGTAATTCTTCTGCATCACGCTTAATTGTATACTCTGTATTTTTATTTGTTAATGTATATACAACTTCTGCATCGCCTTCTTTTACTGCAAACTCAGTCTTTCTATTTGCGATTGCCTTTTCTACTTCTTCCTTTACTTCAATGGATAAGAAGTTACCAACATCTAAAACATTAACTGTATAGTCAGAGATAGATGCATATAATTCATCTCCCCTATATACATATACTGTTTCACTTTCATCGCTTGGAACTAGCTTATAAGTTGTATTATCTACTTTAAAACTTGTTTCCTCATCTTCTAATGCTAATAATGCTGCATAAGAAAAATCATAATTTAATGTAATATCACTAGAAGCAGGGTTAAATGTTTTCTTTGTTGCCATCATAAATGGTTCTGCCATAGCAATTTCATTTTTATTATTTGTTACTTTTGTAATTGTGTAAAGTACATCATCTACAGTAAAGCTAGACTCATTATTCTTTACTGCTTTTTCGTATGCTTCTTTCATTTCGTCTGTTACTTTTACAGTATCTGTTTCAGTAATACGAACAATACCACGCACACTAATTGCTTCTGCAATTACTTTACTATTAGATACATAATATAAATTATCATTTTCTTTTGTTAAAGAATATACTTTTCCAGATACTTCAAATGTAGTATCACCATTATTCATTGCACGAATAATACTAGCTTTCCCTGTTGCTGGAAAATCTACTCCGTCCTTCTGAATATAACGGAAATCTTTATTCTTTGT
This sequence comes from uncultured Lachnospiraceae bacterium, assembly GCA_904395845.1. GTDB lineage: Bacteria > Bacillota > Clostridia > Lachnospirales > Lachnospiraceae > Fimimorpha. The sequence continues at coordinate 959 of CAJFOH010000111.1, read as the reverse complement.
TGCACCTGCATAATCTGCAGATGTTACTTCTACTCTTGTAAATGTTTGGTCTTCTTTATATGGAGTAACAAATCCTCCAAGAAAAGCAAATACAAACATAGATACAATAATTACAACCCCTGCTACTGAAAGAGGGTTACGGAAAAATCGTTTTGCAACCATTGTTCCTGGAGATAATGAACGTACTCTTTGGTCTTCATTAAGATTTTCTTCTGAATTTAAATTTTTAACTTCTTTTTCATCTAGTGATTTATTATTTTTCTCCATGAGAAACCTCCTTTCTAGTGTACTCGAACTCGTGGGTCTACTACTGCATATAAAATATCAGAAATTAATGTACCAAGTAGTGTTAATCCTGCCATAAATACAAGGAAGAACATAGAAAATGGAATATCCCCTTCAATCATAGATTGATATGCAGTATAACCAATTCCTGGAACTTGGAATAATGTTTCTGTAATCATAGCACCTGCAAATAATCCTGGTAAAGAACCACCAACGATTGTAACAATTGGAATTAATGTATTACGGAATGCATGATGATTAATTACCTTGTTTTCAGAAATACCCTTTGCTCTAGCAGTACGGATAAAATCTGAATTTAATACTTCTAACATATTTGTACGTGTGTAACGCATAAGTCCACCAATACTTACAACTGTAAGTGTAATAATTGGTAATGTATAATGATGGGCAATATCCAAAATTTTACCAAAACTACTTAATTGATCATGGAAACGCCCTACTTTTCCGTATAATGGGAACCATCCTAATTGAATAGAAAATACATATTTTAAGATGGTAGCAAAGAAGAATGATGGTAAGGAAATACCAATAAGTGCGATAACTGTAACTGTATAGTCTACTTTGCTATATTGTTTTCTTGCTGCTAAAATTCCTAATGGAATAGCAATTAATAATTGGAATACAAATGAAATGGAACTGATTGTAAAAGAGTC
>CAJFOH010000110.1 GCA_904395845.1 uncultured Lachnospiraceae bacterium | reverse complement strand
AAGGAAATCAATTAGAATATGCATTTCATATTGAAAATGATGCAGCTATTTCTCAAGCATCAACCACCTATCACTGTGAATTATTTGTAGACTTAAATGCAGACGGTGTATTTTCCACAGGAGCAAATAGTTCGGAAAATTTAAGAGATATTAAAGTATATGATAACAATGGAAATCAAGTATTTCCTAATAGTAGTGGAATTTATCACTTAAAGGCAAAAGAAACCTATCGTATAACAAGAGAAATTCCAGAAAACTATTACAAATTAATTCAATGGAAGTTACAAGTTACAAGCAATACAACTGGTCAAAGCAATGTAAGAACTTCCCAGATAGGATACACGAAAAAACAAACACCAGTAAGCGATAAACCAACCATTAAAGTATTACAAATCTGTTCTGTAAATGCAAATAAAGTAACTTGGAATTTATCAACAGACCAATCTTTTAAAAACTTGATGAAAAAAGTAGAAGACTTTAATATTCAAATCGAAACTATTAATGTAAATAAATACTTGGAAAACTATGTAAATTATAATAATACTCAATCAGTGTATGGTTTAACATGGCTTAGCCAATATGATATGGTTATTATTGGGTTTGCAGATATGCAAGATGACATTCCAACAAAGAAAAATGGAAAAGTATGTACCGTTATAGATGAAGATGGAGTAGAGCGAAACCCGGTGGAGGGGCTGGTAAAATATATTGAAAATGGTAATAGTGTATTATTTTCCCATGATAATACATCTTTTGTAAATCAACAAATTGGTGGATTTAAAAATGACAAAGAAAAATTATGGGGATACAATTTGAATACCATTTTACGTCCACTAGTAGGCATGGACCGTTATGGAGTAACCTTAAATAAAGAAGTAGAAGGTGGAGTTACTGTTTCTGAGTTGCTAAAGAAAGGAATGGATTTACCATACACAAATGGTAGTGAAAGTATTCAAATTGATGATATTAAAGATAGTGTTGGTGACATGGCATATAAGTTAAACAGTAATCGTACACAAACAATAAAATCCGTTCATGGATTTTCTAATTTTGCATTGGATGGTTGGTCTGATCGTGTAGGAAAGACAACGCAAGTAAACCAAGGGGCAATTACAGAGTATCCATATAAAATTGATAAAAATTTAAACGTATCTACTACTCATTCCCAATACTACCAACTTGCTTTAGAAGTAGATGATGATAAAGATGGAATGAATGATATTGTTGTTTGGTACTGCCTTGCAGGTGGTAATAAGTATGATTTATCTCCAAATGATGTAAGAAATGCTTACTACTTATATAGCAAAGGAAATGTGCTATATACAGGGGTTGGTCATCATAGGGTAACTTCGGAAATGGAAAAGAAATTATTTATTAATACTATTGTGGCAGCTTGGAGAGCTGGAAAGTCAGTACCAGATGTTACGTTTGTAGAAGAATTTAATATTGATGCAAACGAACAAACCATCAAATACTATGGTGTAGATCAAATGGAAGTTGTAGAGGATAATATTGTAAACAAGGATTTACAATTATATCTTACCATTGATGATATTAAATTAATTCCAGGAACAACAGAAAACACATCTTCTGATTTGGCATTGGAGCTATTTATTGAAAGTGAGAATGGAACTATTATTGATGGAATTACAGATACAAAGGTAGAGCCATTAACGTTAAAGGCATTAAAGAATAAGACAAACACAGGAACGGAAGATTGTGTACAAAGACAAGATGGTTCGTGGGTTGTTCGAAGTGGAATGGTATATGAAGTGACCATAGAAGATATTACCGCTTATGTTACAGAAGGTAGCGGATATAGTACTCCAAAAATATTTGCAAGGGTAACTTCAAAATATCAATATTATGGAAAGCAAGAAACATCCGTAGGAGTAACAAACCTTCGATTACAACAAATCCAACTATTTGATTTAGACTAAAAATATTAGACAAAGTCTAGTGTTAATTGTAAAATTATAGTATAATAAAAGATGCTTAGCATATTATATGGAAAGAAAGAAAAATAATTATTATTTTCTTTTCATTATGCTAAGCATCTTACTTATTATATAGATAAAAGACAGCATAGGAAGGCAGCAGGGGTAAATAAAATTTAGGAGGTCTTTTATGGAAAAGAGAACTTTTGACAAAGAATCGTTCAAAAAAGAGGTTATTAACAATGTAAAGGTATTGTTTCGTAAAACAGTGGATGAAGCAACAGAAGCACAAGTATTTCAAGCAGTTGCTTATGCAGTAAAGGATATTATTATTGATGAATGGATTGCCACTCACGAAGCAATGGAAGAACAAGATGTAAAAACAGTGTATTATCTTTCTATGGAATTTTTAATGGGGAGAGCATTAGGTAATAACATCATTAACTTATGTGCAAGGGAAGAAATCAAAGAGGTATTAGATGAATTAGGATATGATTTAAATAAAATTGAAGACCAAGAACCAGATGCAGCATTAGGAAACGGTGGTTTAGGACGTTTGGCAGCTTGCTTTTTAGATTCTCTAGCATCTTTAAATTATGCAGCCTATGGTTGTGGAATTCGTTATCGTTATGGAATGTTTGCTCAAAAAATTGAAAATGGATACCAAGTGGAAGTACCAGATTACTGGTTAAAAGATGGTAATCCATTTGAAGTACGTCGTGCTGAATATGCTTGTACTGTAAAATTTGGTGGATATGTTCGTATTGAAAAAGATGAAGCTGGAAAAGAGCATTTTATTCAAGAAAACTATCAAGCCATTCGTGCCATTCCATACGACTTACCAGTTGTAGGATATAATAACAATATTGTAAATACACTACGCATTTGGGACGCAGAAGCAATTACCACCTTTAACCTAGATTCTTTTGACCGTGGAGATTATCAAAAGGCAGTAGAGCAAGAAAACTTAGCAAAAAATATTGTAGAAGTACTTTATCCAAACGATAATCATTATGCAGGAAAAGAACTTCGTTTAAAGCAACAATATTTCTTTATCTCAGCTAGTTTACAAACAGCCATTAAAAAATACAAAGACTCCCATGATGATGTGAGAAAGTTATATGAAAAGGTTACATTCCAATTAAATGATACTCATCCAACGGTAGCAGTACCAGAACTTATGAGAATTTTAATGGATGAGGAAGGACTTGAATGGGACGAAGCGTGGGAAGTTACAACAAAAACTTGTGCTTACACAAACCATACCATTATGTCAGAAGCATTAGAAAAATGGCCAATTGACTTGTTTCAAGCACTACTTCCTCGTATTTATCAAATCGTGGAAGAAATCAATCGCCGTTTTGTATTAGAAATCCAAGAAAAATATCCAAATAACGAAGAAAAGATAAGAAAAATGGCTATTTTATACGATGGACAAGTGCGTATGGCTCATTTAGCTATTGTAGGTTCTTTCTCTGTCAATGGAGTTGCAAAACTACATACAAAAATTTTAAAAGAACAAGAGTTAAAAGACTTTTATGAAATGATGCCACAAAAGTTTAATAATAAGACAAATGGTATTACTCAACGAAGATTTTTACTTCATGCAAATCCACTTCTTGCAGATTGGATTACAAAGAAAATCGGAGATGGTTGGATTACTGATTTATCTCAAATTGGTCAGTTAAAGAAATGGGTAGGAGATAAAAAAGCACAAGAAGAATTTATGAAAATCAAGCGTGCCAATAAAGTAAGACTTGCAAATTATATAAAAGAGCATAATGGAATTGAAATAAACCCAGATTCTATTTTTGACGTGCAAGTAAAACGTTTGCATGAATACAAACGACAACTATTAAATATTTTACATGTTATGTACTTATACAATGAGTTAAAGGAAAATCCAGATATGGACTTCTATCCAAGAACTTTTATTTTTGGAGCAAAGGCAGCGGCTGGATATCATAGAGCAAAATTAACTATCAAATTAATTAACTCTGTTGCTGATGTAATTAATAATGATGCATCAATTAATGGAAAGATTAAAGTAGTATTTATTGAGAACTATCGTGTATCCAATGCAGAGCTTATTTTTGCAGCAGCAGATGTAAGTGAGCAAATTTCTACTGCTAGTAAAGAGGCTTCTGGAACAGGAAATATGAAGTTTATGCTAAATGGAGCATTAACTTTAGGAACAATGGACGGGGCAAATGTGGAAATTGTAGAAGAAATTGGAAAAGAAAATGCCTTTATTTTTGGTATGAGTTCTGATGAAGTGATTCATTATGAACAAAATGGTGGATATGACCCAATGGAAATTTTCAATACCAACGAAAAAATTCGCTCCGTATTAATGCAATTAATTAATGGCTATTATTCTCCAGAAAATCCAGAACTATTTAGAGATATTTATAATGCATTATTAAATGGTTATGGAAGTGGAAAGCCAGATATTTATTTTATTCTAAAAGATTTTATGTCTTATCACGAAGCACATATGCGTGTAGAAGAACAATATAGACAAAAAGATGAATGGGCAAGAAAAGCACTCATTAATATAGCAGGTGCAGGAAAATTCTCATCTGATAGAACCATTGAAGAATATGTAGACGATATTTGGCATCTACAAAAGTTAGTAGTAGATATGAAGTAATATATGATACCAAAAGCATTAAACTTAAGGTATTCTATACTTGTTACTCTTATAAAAAATATATAATGTAATAGTAGGAATACATAAGAAAAACCGACAAGGCATGATTAGAAACACTCTAATTGTCCCAGTCGGTTTTTTCTTGACTATGCAATGTTATTACAAAAATGTGTGTTACATGATTAGAACAGTTCTATGTTAATGGATAACAATTAAGGATTGGTAGTAAATAGATAGTCTATAAATGGTTCTAAGTAATTGGTTCTTTTTGAGTTTAAAACAAACCCAATGTACAGCGGTTCTTCATTTTCAAACTCCATATTAGTTACAAATGTACTTTTAGAAATATCTAAAAGACAAGGAATCGTTTCCCCCTCATCATTTACAGCAGATACAATACTTTCTTTGTATTGGTTATAACGTTCACTAGATAAGGTTGTTTCTAAGTTGAAAAATGCTCCCATACTAGAAGCAATAGTTTCTAATGTGCTTTTTGGTCCAATAATAAAGTCTACTTCTTTGGCAGCTAAGTTTGCCTGCAAAGAAATGGTAGTAGAATAGTTAACTTCTGCCATACTGTTATCTTCCAAATTCATCATTAAATTGGTTTGTAAGGAGGCATTATAGTCATTAGGCTCTAATTGAAAATAGGTTGCTAGACTAGACTTGTAATAATCATCTAAATGCTCTTTGTTACTTATAACATTAATACACATACCATTGTAAATATCAGGTTTGTTGTTTTGTATCCATGTAGTTGCAAATGAATACACACCAATAAGAATCACGATAATTGCTAGTGCGTGAAAACGATAATATCCCCAAAGATATCCAGGGATTTCTTTCCACGACATTTCTTTTAATTTTTTTATTTCTTCTTTTAATCCTCGTTTTGTTTCATCTCTACGCTTTGCTGGTTCCATAAAAAACTCCTCCAAGTATAAAATTAGATTACATGTGAATAATTTGGAATACTTCTTGTAGTATTAAGCAAATATAATAGAAGTTTTCAACATGTTATTTTCTATATTGTAACACAAAATGTAAAAATATGAAAAGAAAAAACATAAAAATGGATAAAGTAAATAGAATGATTTGATTTTTTGTTAGGAATCATTTATAATAATGAAGAATATAGGAATTTTAAGAAATAATGAAATCCTATTTAGAAATGGATAGGTACAAGGAATAAAAGATGGAGGAGATAACAAACATATGGGACGCTTATTTGATTTAAACAATCCATTTTGGAACTTTATGGGAAAATTAGTAGATGTAATGTGGTTAAACATTTTATGGTTACTTTGTTGTATTCCTATTGTTACCATAGGACCAGCTACAACAGCATTATATTATGTAATGTTAAAATTAGTAAAAGATGAGGAAGGAAGTTTAACAAAAAACTTTTTCCATTCATTTAAGCAAAATTTAAAGCAAGGTATGATTATTGGTTGTATTATGCTACTTGTTGGTTTGTTCTTTTGGTTTGATATTCAATACTATTTGCAACAAAACACAACATTTTCCTTTATTATTGTAGTAGTTATGATGATATTAACCGTAGTATATATATGTATGTCTATTTATATTTATCCAATTCTTGCAAGATTTGATAATACAGTGAAAAATATATTTTATCATACATTTTTAATATCAATCCGTCACTTGCCAAAAACAATCGCTATGTTAGTATTGACAGTGTTAGTAATTATGATTCAATTATTTATGCCATTTTTAGTGATTTTAGGATATGGATTGGTTGCATTTTTAAATTCCTATTTACTAGTAGGAATATTAGAACAATATATGCCAAAAAAAGAAGAACCAAAGACTCCAGAGGAGTTGGCTTCTATGACAGCTTCAGAAGTTCAATAGTCTTTGGAGAAAAATATTAGGACAATGAAAGAAATTTAACGTTTAAAAATACCAACGAGGCAAAACATGTTACAAATTAGTAAGGTAGTTTGTTTTCGTTGGTATTTTTATATAAGAATACATAGGTAGCAAATTTAGTTAAGTAAAAAATTAATATTCTTGTCATTAGCAAAATTAGCAGTGCTATATAAAATTAGAATGTCTGTAATTTGTTCGTCTTCTATGAGTTTTGATATACTTTGTTTGTAATATCGTAAGTCAATCATAGTTACGTTGGAAAAATGATTGCTAACAAAAGGAAGAAAACAATGAGCAAAGGAATCTTTAATTACAAGTAGATGCCTATCTGGATAGAAGTCTATATTAGTGTTTTGTGGTGGTGTAGTTTCCACATGAATATAAGGATGGTTTCCTCTCAGATAAAATGTGTACTTATCCCTTGTTTTTAAGGCATCAAAGTTATAAAAACTATCATAGGTTGTCTTTGTTTCATCGGTAATCTTATATTGAAACCGTTGTTTTGGGGTAAAAGAAAGTATAGTATCAGGTGGGACAATATCACTTACTTTAGAAGCAATGGTACCATAAAAATTATTTGATACGTTGTCTATCTTAAAGTCATCTAGTGCCATTGGAGTAAGTGTTATAGCATGTTCACTAAAAGAACTTTCACTCATAGCATTTGCCCATGCAACATAGGTGTAATATGCACCAAGCATGGTATAGTGATGGTCCGTTTTATAATAAATTTCTTCCTCTTTTTTTTCTTGTAGCATAGAAAGAACGTCAACATAATGTGAACTTCCAATATTTTGTTCTATTTGCTGTAAAAACTGTGTCTGGTCATAAGGGGTTGCAAATAGTGGAAGTTTATCTGTTAAAATTTGGCTAGCAGTAGGTACAATGGCTACTTGTAACGATACATTTTTATTCCCATTGATTTTTTCTACAAACCTTGTCAGATAGGAAATGTTTTTTTGGGCTTGTGCAGATGTAAATAGGGAAGATGAATGATGTTCGATTAAATAGTCATCTTTTCCAAAATACACATCTTTAATTTCTTGTTTTAACAATAGTCGTTCTGTTTTTGTTTTTAAGCCAATCCATTGGTCACGAAAAACAAATTGGTCGGTGATGAAGGTTTCATAATCTTCCATATAACTACCATTTTCTATGGCTTTCACAGACAGTGAAGGTTTACTAGCAAGGTAGCGATTTTCTTTTTCGGAGAAAGCAGTTGGCTTTTTTAACATACTTGCAAAAGATAAGCCAAACAGTAATATACAAAAGAAATATACTATTTTTTTCTGTTCCATAATACCTCCATAAAAAATTAAAATCGAAAATATAAAAATGGATTGTATGTGGAGTCTACTAGGTAAGCAACGCAAAGCAAAAATACAATTCCATAAAAGATACATCGAGTCAGCGTAGTTCGTTTTGCCACATAAGTAGTATGATACGGTAATAATTTATTTGCTATATTACTTGGAATTGGTGTACTAGCAAAACATAACATAATAAGTAAAATAGCATTGTTATATAACAGATAAAGAAAATCTGTATTAAAAAGTGGAACAGAAGAAGTTCCAAACATATAACTTAAGTAATGAATTCCGTCTGATAGGGAGTCGAAAGCAAAAATAACCCAACCAATCAAAATAAAAAATAAGGCATATAGATGGGAGTAGCTATTGGAAAATTTCTTTAAAAAAGAGAGTAGAAACCATTTTTCCATAATTAAAAGAACTCCAAAATACATTCCCCATACAACAAAGTTCCAACTAGCTCCATGCCAAAAACCAGTAAGAAACCAAACAATTCCAATATTGATAAATTGACGCTTTAATCCTTTTTTATTTCCACCTAGAGGAATATAAACGTATTCTTTAAACCAAGTTCCAAGAGAAATATGCCAACGTCGCCAAAATTCTGTAATACTTTTTGAGATATACGGATAGTCAAAGTTTTTTAAAAAACGAAATCCAAACATATGACCAAGTCCGATTGCCATATCCGAATATCCTGAAAAATCAAAGTAAATCTGGAAGGCAAAACAAATAATTCCTAGCCATGCAGTTGCCACAGACTGTTGGTCTTTAGGCAAAGAAGAAATAGAGGTCCATACTTGTCCAATGTTATTGGCAAGTAAAACTTTTTTTCCTAACCCAATAATAAAATAGTGAATTCCAAGGGCAAACTCTTCAAAGGTACAAGTACGTTTGTTTAATTGTTCGGCAATGGTTTTGTATTGAACAATTGGACCTGCAATAAGCTGTGGAAAAAGGGAAACATATGCTCCAAAAGAAATAATATTTTTTTGAAACGTAGCATTGCCAAGGTAAAGGTCTATGGTATAAGACATTGTTTGAAAGGTATAAAAGGAAATTCCAATCGGAAGTGCCAAATGAAACAAAGGCAAGTTAAGAGAAAATAAGGAGTTGATACTTCCCATAAAAAAATCCCAATATTTAAAAAATGCTAGTAAACTTAAATTAATAACTGCTGAAGTAATCATACACCATTTGGCTTTTTTTCTTTGTTGTTTTGAAATATAGTAAGACACAAAATAACCAAGGGTATAGTCTACAAAGGTTGAAAATAACATTAAAACAATATAAACTGGCTCTCCCCATGCATAAAAAATTAAACTAGATAAAAATAATAATGTATTTCTAGCTTTTTTGGGGGCTAAAAAATACATTATTAATACAATGGGAAGAAAACGGAATAAAAATAATAGGCTACTAAAAACCATAGTAAAGTTCCTTTCCATAAAATGAAATAATTGATATAATACAATTTATTAGAAATAGCATGTGTTTCTATTCTTGAGAAATTGAGTGAATGTTATAATTATTAGAATTATATTCAAGAACTACTGTTGTAGGAGTGTTCTCCTTTAATGTATTACTACACATAGTAGATAACGTTTTCGTATCAATTTGTAACAATAAGCGAGAAGGAAGATTGGTAGGTGGGGAAGTAATTTGTAGTGTAAAACTGCAAGTAGTATGGGTATAAGAGATATTTTGTAGTGTCCCTTCTACTGTGTAAATAGTATCTGTAAAGGCTTGTGCCAAAGAAATTTCTGTTGTAGTAGTTGGTGTTTCTGTAATTCTACGAACATTAGAAGGTGAAGATTCCTCTTTTCTTGTAACATCATTATGAGATAGTATTAAGTTAGGAAGAACATACAGGATTCCTACCATAAAGAAAAGAAGAAAGCTACAAGTAATTAGAGTATATTTTCTAAAAAAAGGGAAAGGGGAGAGTTTCTTATTAACAGTGTCTTGTTCTAACGTTTTCATTTGTTTTGCTTTTTTATAAATATCTTCTATAAATTCTTTATTGCTCTTCATAACAATACCCTACCTTTATTAATTGTTTTTTTAGCGATTTTCTAGCCCGATAAATTAAAATTTTTATTTGTGGCACTGTTTTTTCTAAGATAATTCCTGCTTCTTTATAACTCATTTCCTCTAAGTCAATGAGTGTAATAATTTGCCTATATTCTCTTTTTAACTGATGCAAAGCCGTTAATAATAGAGTATTATTTTCTTTTTGAAATAATACTTCTTCTAATTGCTGGCAATCTTCCAACCATTCAATTTCTTCCATTGAAGTAAAATACCGTTGTTTTCGTAAAAAATCAATTGCTTTGTGTTTTCCAATGGTGAATAAATAAGTTTTAAATTGTTTTTCTAGTTGGAAACGTTCTTTATAAATTAAAACATCAACAAATACGTCCTGAGCCAAATCTTCAGCCACTGTTATATTTTTTACATAGGTTTGCAAAAAATAGATAAGGTGGTCTTTGTATTTGATAACAAGACGTTCAAATCCCTGCATATCCCCTTGCAAAAAAGCTATATAATTTTCTCTATCTTCCATATTGATATTCATGAATAACTCCTATTTTGCATATACTTTTTCATAGTATAACACAGAATAGGAGCCAAATACTACTAAAATAATTATTTAAAGTATTGGTCGATAATATCGATTGCTTTTTGATTTTGTTCCTTTGCAGAAGCTAAAATTTGTTCGTCTGTTTCTGCTTCCATGCTAGGTGTTCCTAACATTACAAAGAATACATAGTCGCCTTTTTCAACTACTTGAGAGGCTTGAATCTTTAATTGTGTAGAAGGATATTGCATTGTATCATTTTTTAATGTTTCTTGATAGCTTGTAAGTGCTTTTACAACTTCTGCTACTTGTCCTTCTTTTGCATGAACAGCAACAAATTCATCACTTTGTGCACTAATCATAGACATTTGAGCAATGATTTCATCGTAGCTATCAGCGGATAAACCATAGCGGTCTTGGTACAAGTCTTCAATAGTTGCATAAGCATCACCAAAAAGTGCAAGATTAATATCAGATGCAGTATAATCTTCACCATATGCTTCCATAATCTTTGTTTTTAGTTCTTCTAATACAGAGTCATTGGCTTCAGATTTTGTTTCATCATCCTTTTCTGTATTGGCCTCAGCATCAATATTGGTAGCGCTATCTGTAGTAGTTACAGCGCTACTATTGCTTTCTGTTTGGTTTGTTTCCTTATTATTATCTGTTTGCTTAGAACAACCCATAGCAGAGCATGCAAGCATAAAAACAAGGAAACCTGTCATTAATTTTCTCATAAAAAACCTCCTATTAATTGGTATATCTAGTATTGGATATTATCCAAAGATTTATATATCCATTTATTATTCGTAAAAAAGAAAAAAAGGTTACACATAAAATGAAAATTTTTATAAGAAAATAGCATACCTATCATATTATTACATTTGCTTGCATATAGTGATATAAGGTTTTATTTTGTTGTTAGAAAGCAGGAGGTGTATATGGAACTATTAAAAAAAAATATACATATGAACAAATCAAAAGGGAAAATAATTTCACAAATAACATTAGATGAAGATTTTAACTTACCAGAAAACAAGCCAGATATGAATAACATTTTACTAAAACAGGCAGAAATTCTATTGGAGTCTATAAAGCCGTCAGAAGAAAAAGTTGGTTTAAAAGGGAAACTTCAATTTGAGGTATTATATGGAACAGAGGGAAATGTAAATAGTGGAGAAAATTATACAGCATTTTTGCCATTTGATGAAACAATTAACGTTCCTGAATTAGAAGGAAACGATCATGTACAAACAAAATGGGAAATTGAAGATATGACAGTTACTCTTATTAATTCAAGAAAGTTAAGAATTAGTGCCATTGTTACATTTGAAGTAAAGGTGGAAGCTCTTTATGAAGAATCAGCAGCCTATGATGTGGAAGAAAAGAATGATATACAAACAAAGTCAAAGGTACTTGATGTAGTACAAATGAAACTACAAAAAAAGGACACCTATCGTTTAAAAGATGAGATGGAAATTCCAAGTAATAAGCCAAACATTGACCGTTTGCTATGGAGGGAGTTAAATCTTAGAAGTGTAGAATGTAAACCATCGGCTGATAAATTAGTGATTTCAGGGGAAGTTGTATTATTTGTGATATATAAAGGAGAGGAGGAACATATTCCAATTCAATGGATAGAAAAAAATATTTCATTTCATGGAGAAGTTGATGCACCAAATTGTAATATGTCCATGATATCAGCAACAACAGTATCACTTGTTCATAAAGAGATTGAGGCAAAACCAGATTCTGACGGAGAAAATCGTGTGATTAGTTTAGATGCAGTGCTAGAACTTGATATGAAACTTTATGAAGAAGAATCTGTTGAAATTTTAAGTGATATGTACTCCACAACAAAAGAGGTAATTCCCAAATATGGAGAAGCTTGCTTTGAAAGTTTATTAGTAAAAAATGTGGCTAAGTGTAAAATTACTGATAAAATTAAAAGCTCAGAAGATAGTAAAATCTTACAGATTTGTCATAGCAATGGCTGCGTAAAAATTGATCGAGTAATGGTGGAAGAAGATGGATTGCATGTAGAGGGGGCAATTAGTGTATCTTGCCTTTATATGTCAGCCGATGATAAATCGCCAATGGGAACATTTCAAGGAGTAGTACCATTTTCCCATGTTATTGAAGCTGGTAACGTAACAGATGATTGTACGTATGAACTAATTCCATATGTAGATCAATTAGCAACGGTTATGCTTGGCATGGATGAGGTAGAAGTAAGGGCAGTTATTACTATTGATGCATTTGTATTAAATAAGGTAGTAGAGCCTATTTTAACAAGTGTGGATATTCAGCCATTTGATGAGAAAAAAAGAGAAAATATGCCTGGTATTGTAGGATATATTGTAAAACCAGAAGATACTATTTGGGATGTAGCAAAGCGTTTTTGCACAACAAAAGAGGTTATTATGGAAACCAATGGTTTGCAAGGGGAACAATTAAAGGCAGGAGAACGTATTTTAGTTGTAAAGAAAGGAGAAAATTTATAAAAATCTGTTACCTTGTGTGAAAGATAGAAAGTAGTATCAATTTATAAAAAGAAACATATAATAGGGTATGAAACGATAGCAGCTAGACAATTCGCAATCAGACTTTTTTACAACGAGCTGCTCGTTTTCAAACCCTTTATAGTCTGGTGCTTTAGATAGATTGAGTTGAAGAAAACATATGGGTACCCAAAATTTCCTTCAACTCTTTACATACAATTACTTTTGAGAAAGGTATTCATTAATTGCAGATAAAATCTTATCCGCATCTAATCCATGTACCATAGCAGCTTCTTCTAAAGATTCTGCTTGTGAAGATGGACAACCTACACAATGCATACCACTTGCCATTAATACAGAAGCAACACCTGCATCTAATTGAAGAATTTCTCCAATTAACATATCTTTACTTGCTAAAGCCATCTTAAAATCCTCCTTAATAGAAATAAAATGTATTGTTCTAACAATGTAACATAAAAAATATTATTTGATAAATTTATGACAAAGAAAAATTAAATAATATTTTTATGAATGATTTTTCTATAAAAATTACTAATATCAAAAATAATTAATAAAATTAGATGATATTAACAAATGTTAAATTTACTATATAGAAAAAACAATCATTTCTAAGTTATTATCAAAGAAACTGTGTAAGAACAATAAAATAGAATGATTAGGGAATGAGTAATATATTCTATCTATCATATAGCATTTCCCTACTAAACTATTATAATACGAAAATTCTAGAAATGCAATTATTTTACAGAATAAAAGAAAAAGATAAGGACAACACTAAAGATTGTATCGTATGAAAGTGATATTTTTTTAGATAATAGATTCACTTATAAAAAAATTATAAATTAAGCCGACTGTATTTGAAAAAATACAATCTACTACTTGACGTTTTTCTTTCATAATCATATAATGAAAGAGAAGAAAAGGATAGTAAGAATTAGAAGATAATACTAAAAAAATTACTAATTTTACTATTAAATGAAATAGATGCTAATAAATTAACAATTTAAATTAACAGGTCTTATGACTGTCTTATATTACCATAAGATAATCGTTGATAATTTATTAGAATTTATTAGTATAGCAATATATTAAGTAATCATTTACTTATATTTTTAGGAGGAATAAAAATGAGAACAGAATGGACAGGTTTCACTGGTGGTAAGTGGGAACGTGAAGTAAACGTTAGAGACTTTATCCAAAAAAACTACACACCATACGATGGAGATGAAAGCTTTTTAGCTGGTCCAACAAAAGCAACAGAAGAATTATGGGCACAAGTAATGGAATTATCTAAGAAGGAACGTGAAGCAGGCGGTGTTCTTGATATGGACACAAAGGTTGTTTCTACAATTACTTCTCATGGTGCAGGATACCTTAACAAAGAAAAGGAAACAATCGTAGGTTTCCAAACAGATGAACCATTTAAGCGTTCATTACAACCATATGGTGGTATTCGTATGGCTATGAAGGCTTGCGAAGACAATGGTTATGAAGTAGATCCAGAAATCGTAGAATTTTTCTCTACTCATAGAAAAACACACAATGCAGGTGTATTTGATGCTTATACACCAGAGATGAGAGCTTGTCGTTCTTCTCATATTATTACAGGACTTCCAGATGCTTATGGACGTGGACGTATCATTGGTGACTATCGTCGTGTAGCTTTATATGGTATTGATCGTCTTATCGAAGATAAGGAAGCTCAAAAGGCTGGTACACCAGACATTATGACACCAGAAGTTATTCGTGATAGAGAAGAATATTCTGAACAAATTCGTGCATTAAAAGAATTAAAGAAGTTAGCTGAAATCTATGGATACGATATTTCTAAGCCAGCTTCAAACGTTAAGGAAGCAATCCAATTTATGTACTTTGGTTACTTAGCAGCAGTTAAGGAACAAAATGGTGCTGCTATGTCACTTGGACGTACATCTACATTTATTGATATTTATGCAGAAAGAGATTTAGCAAACGGAACATTCACAGAAGAAGAAATCCAAGAATTTGTAGATCACTTCATCATGAAGTTAAGATTAGTTAAGTTTGCTCGTACACCAGAATACAATGCATTATTCTCTGGGGATCCAACATGGGTAACAGAATCTCTTGCAGGTGTTGGTATTGACGGACGTCACTTAGTAACAAAGACATCTTTCCGTTACTTACACACATTAGACAACTTAGGAACTGCTCCAGAACCAAACATGACAGTTCTTTGGTCTACACGTTTACCATACAACTTCAAAGCATATTGTGCTAAGATGTCTATTAAAACATCTTCTATCCAATATGAAAATGACGATTTAATGAGAGTAACTCATGGAGATGATTACGCAATCGCTTGTTGTGTATCTTCAATGAGAGTTGGTAAGGAAATGCAATTCTTCGGAGCTCGTGCAAACCTTGCTAAGTGTTTATTATACGCAATCAATGGTGGTGTTGATGAAATTTCTAAGAAGCAAGTAGGTCCTAAGTTTAGACCAGTAGAAGGTGACTACTTAGACTTTGATGATGTTTGGGCTAAGTACTGTGATATGATGAAGTGGTTAGCAGGAGTTTATGTAAACTCTCTAAATATCATTCACTACATGCATGACAAGTACTGCTATGAAAGAATCCAAATGGCATTACATGATGCTCATGTAAAGAGATACTTTGCAACAGGTATCGCTGGACTTTCTGTAGTAGCTGACTCTTTATCTGCTATTAAGTATGCTAAGGTTAAAGTTGTAAGAGATGAAAACGGCGTAGTAGTTGGATTTGAAACTGAAGGAGATTTCCCTAAGTATGGAAACAACGATGACCGTGTAGATGAAATCGCTACAAACTTAGTTCATGAATTTATGACTTATATTAAGAAGAATTACACATATAGAGATGGTGTTCCAACAACATCTATCTTAACAATTACTTCAAACGTAGTATATGGTAAAGCTACAGGTGATACACCAGACGGAAGAAAGAAAGGTATGCCATTTGCTCCAGGTGCTAACCCAATGCACGGACGTGATAGCCATGGTGCTGTTGCATCATTAGCTTCAGTTGCTAAGTTACCATTTAACGATGCACAAGATGGTATTTCTAATACATTCTCAATCATTCCAGGTGCTCTTGGTAAAGAAGATCAAGTATTTGCTGGAGATTTAGATATCGACTTAAGCAAATAATTTATGTAGCCCGTATGCGCCCATTAAGGAGGCAGTTTTATGGAAAACAATAAAAAAGTAGATGACATTGTTGCTATGTTAGATCAATTCATGGGTAATGGCGGTGGTCATATGAATGTGACAAATGATAGCGATAATGATGAATTAGTAAAAAAGGTAAATAAGGGCATCAGCCTAGATTGTGCAGGGGGAAACATGGCATGTAAAGTGCCAACCCTACACGAAGGCTTAGATGCTGAAGAATAATAAAGGAGGATTTTTATTATGGAAAACACACAACAAGTAGAAAACTTAGTAAACATGTTAGATGGTTATGCAGAACAAGGTGGACATCATTTAAACGTTAATGTATTCAACAGAGATACATTATTAGATGCTCAAGCTCATCCAGAAAAGTATCCACAACTTACAGTTCGTGTATCTGGTTACGCTGTAAACTTCATTAAGCTTACAAAAGAGCAACAAGATGACGTTATTAGCAGAACATTCCATCAACAAATGTAATTTCCAATTTGTACTACACATTTAATGTGGAATGTATTATACAAAAAGGAATACAAATTGTGAATGTAAAAAAAGGAAAGAGGATTTCTTCTTTCCTTTTTTAAGTTGTAAAAATTAGTTGTATTTATTTTAGTTTTTTGGGTAAAATAATAGAAAATAATAAATGAGTGAGGTAGTAGAAATGACAGGAAGAGTACATTCAATCGAAAGTTTTGGGACAGTTGACGGACCTGGAACACGATTTGTCGTGTTTTTACAAGGCTGTCCTATGAGATGTTTATATTGCCATAATCCAGATACTTGGAATCCAAATGAAGGACAAGAACGTACCGTAGAAGACATTATGGCAGAATTAGAAAAGACAAAAGGATATTATAAAAATGGTGGTATTACAGTAACTGGTGGAGAGCCACTTATGCAAATAGATTTTGTTATTGAGCTATTTACTGCAGCAAAGAAAAAAGGAATTCATACTTGCCTTGATACTTCTGGAATTATGTTTAACAAAAACAATGAAGAATTAGTGAAAAAATACGATCGTTTAATGGAAGTTACTGATCTTATTATGTTAGATATTAAGCATATTGATCCAGAAGAACATGTAAAATTAACAGCACAAAAAATTGATCATATTATTGATTTTATACGTTATATTGATGAAAAAACACCTGAAATTTGGATTCGTCATGTTGTAGTTCCAACTATAACTTATAAGGAAGAATATTTAAAGAAGTTAGGAGTATTTTTAGCTTCTATTCATAGATTAAAAGCATTAGATGTACTTCCTTATCATACAATGGGTGAAGTTAAGTATCAACAATTAGGAATGGATTATCCATTAAAAGGATTAGAAGCATTAGATAAATCAGAAGCAATTAAAGCAAAGGAAATTATTTTAACTGCTTTTCGTGAAGAACGAAAAAGAATGCGAGAAGAAGCATAATTTATACTTGAAATAAAAGATTTAATATATTACAATAGAAGTGTTATAAATATATTTTTAGGAGGATGAGAACAATGGCTTATATCATTAATACAGATTGTGTATCTTGTGGAACTTGTGAAATGCAATGTCCAGTAAGTGCAATTTCAGCAGGAGACGATCAATTCGTAATCGATGGAGATGCTTGTATCGAATGTGGTGCTTGCGCATCTGTTTGTCCAGTAGGAGCAATTTCTCCAGAAGCATAAGAAAAAAGTAAAAAGAAACTACATAGTAATATGTAAAGAAGTGTGTGTGAAAGGCTCAGTATTTTTAATACTGAGCCTTTATGTATAAAGAATTTTAATATGAATTTTTTTCTTTCTTTTTTTGGAAAAAAACCAAAGGAAATGGTCGTTTGTTTTTTTGTAGTTTGGAAACAGCAACCTCATCTAAATGATTTTTTTGATATTGTCGAATGGTTTCGTCCAAACGTTTAAATCTAGCCTCTTGCTTCTCCTCATTAGAAATCAAAAAATAATTCATTTCCTTTGTTAGTCGTTCGCTAATAGAGTCACTAATTTTATCAGAAAGCTGTTGGCTATGTTCGGACATTGCTTGAAAAAATATGTTTTTCATTAATTGTTCAAATTGTAATAGTTTGTCCTCATGGTTTGTGGAAAACTCTCCACGATTTAAAGGAATAATGTTAGAGTTTGTTTTATTTGTTTCCACTTGAGATTCATCTTCTAACATAGCACGATAGTTCATTTCGTCAGAAATGACTGTTAAAAAACTAAATTCTTCTTCGTCAATATCTGTTAATTTTGGAAGTAACATTTTGATGGCTTTTAACTGGTAACCACTTTCTTTTAATTGTTTTACATGTCGAAAAATTCTTATTTGTTCCTCCGTATAATAACGATGTCCCATTTCATTTCTAGGAATATCAATCTCAAGTTCTTCTTCCCAATAGCGAAGTACATGAGCCTCTACATTTACTTTCTTAGAAGCATCAGAAATCATATAACGTGTCTCAGGCATAGGAAAACCCCTTTCTAAATTTGTCTATAATAAATAAAATAAGCCGAACATGAATCATCTATATATTGTAATAAAAAATTACAATAAGTAATAGACTATATTTATTGGCATATTTATTATAACAAATTTATAAGAATGTGTTGGAAAAAGAGGTCGACAGATTGTTTGGGAAAGTAACAAAATATGACAGAGTTGGGAAAAGGTATTATCTTAGTACTAGTAAGATAATACCTTGAGAATAATAGTTAATGGTAATTATAATATTAGCAAATACTATGCTATGGACATATTGGCAACGTACTGAAACATTAGAACAAAGTGGCAAGCACTTCCAGCCATTACAAATAGGTGAAAAATTTCATGAGAACCAAAGCATTTATGCTTTGCATTAAAAACAGAAAGCTTTAGTGCATAAATAATTCCACCAATCGTATATAAAATACCTCCTGCAAGTAGCCAACCAAAAGCTGCTGGTGATAAGGCTTTTAATAATTGGGTAATTGCAATCACACATACCCACCCCATACCGATATATAATATAGAAGAAAACCATTTTGGGCAATGAATCCATAAGGCTTTAATTAATATTCCAATAAGTGCAATGGCCCACACAATTCCACAAAGTAAATACCCCATAGAGTTATTCAAAACAATAAGACAAACAGGAGTATAAGTGCCTGCAATGAGTATAAAAATCATCATATGGTCAAATTTCTTTAAGATTTTATTTATCTTAGGTGAAATATCTAATGTATGGTAAGTAGTACTTGCAGCATATAATAAAATCATGCTAAAAATAAAAATTGCCAATGAAAATACGTGCAAACTATCGTGTTTTACAGATGCTCGAATTAATAATGGTCCAGCAGCAAAAATAGCCAAAATCATAGCAATAAAGTGAGTAATTGCACTTCCAGGATCTTTTAATTTAAATTTCATAATAACCTCCAATCTGTTATAACTGGTATAACGAATATGTGAATCAGGATTGATTTGTTTCCATAGTATATGTAATAATTACAAAAATGATACTAATATAATTAAATGTAGTTTTTAAAACTATATAATGTTATATTAGTATAATAAAACAATAAAAGAAAAAAATCAAGAGAAAAACAAATAAAAAAAGTTACAAAATTAGAAAAATAATAGGAGATAGTAGGGTTATTTGTTGACATTATGGCAAGATACTGTTACACTTGCATAGTGCAAAAAGAAAGGAAATAAGAATGGAAACAATTAGATTTGAAGATTTAGGTTTAAGTGAATTAGTTTTAAAAGCAGTTACAGATATGGGATTTGAATCCGCTTCTCCAATTCAAGGACAAGCGATTCCTATACAATTAGAGGGAAAAGATATTATTGGGCAAGCGCAAACAGGGACAGGAAAAACAGCAGCATTTGGAATTCCTCTACTAGAAAAGATTGATCCAAATAATAAGAAGTTGCAAGCAATTGTCCTTTGTCCAACGAGAGAATTGGCAATTCAAGTTGCCGAAGAAATGCGTAAGTTAGCAAAATATATGCATGGTATTAAAGTGTTACCTATTTATGGTGGACAAGATATTGTAAAGCAAATCCGTGGATTAAAGGCAGGTACACAAGTAGTAATTGGAACTCCTGGACGTGTAATGGACCATATGAGAAGAAAGACAGTAAAAATGGATCAAATACACACAGTTATCTTAGACGAAGCAGATGAAATGCTTAATATGGGATTTGTAGAAGACATTGAAACCATATTAAGTGAAGTTCCACAAGAACGCCAAACAATAATGTTTTCTGCAACAATGCCAAAGGAAATCCAAGACATTGCAGCCAAATTCCAAAAAGATCCAGAATTAATTCGTGTTTTAAAGAAAGAATTAACAGTACCAAGAATTGAACAATTCTATTATATGATGAAGCAGAAAGATAAGTTAGAGGTAATGAGCCGTTTACTTAATATGTATCAACCAAAGCTTTCTGTTGTATTTTGTAATACGAAGCGTCAAGTGGATGAACTAGTAATTGGATTACAAGGAAAAGGCTACTTTGCAGAAGGATTACATGGAGATTTAAAGCAAACACAAAGAGATCGTGTAATGTATGGTTTTAGAAATGGGAAAACAGCAATCTTAGTAGCAACAGATGTTGCGGCAAGAGGAATTGACGTTGATGATGTAGAAGCTGTATTTAATTATGATATTCCTCAAGACGAAGAATATTATGTACACCGAATCGGTAGAACTGGTCGTGCTGGTCGTACTGGTGTTGCATTTAACTTTGTTGTAGGACGTGAAATTTATAAATTAAGAGATATTCAACGTTACTGTAAAACAAAAATCCAAGAAAAGCAAATTCCATCTCTTAATGATGTAAGAGGAATCAAGATAAATTCTATTTTTTCTCAAGTTGAAAAAATTATGCAAGAGGAAAGTTTAGATACACTTGTACAAGCAGTAGAGGAAAGAATACAATCTCAAGAATATACTAATTCTCAATTAATAGCAGCATTTTTAAAAATGTCTATTGGAGAAGAGGGAGAAGAAATCGAAGATGCATCTTACAATGCTTCTGAGAAGAAAAAAGGAAATACTCGTGGTCGTAAGTCTAACGGTCGTATGACAAGATTATTTATTAACATTGGTAGAAATCAAGGAGTGCGTCCAGGAGATATTCTAGGAGCTGTTGCTGGAGAGTCTGGAATTTCTGGAGATTCTATTGGAAGTATTGATATGTATGATAAATATACATTTGTAGATGTGCCAAAGGATTCAGCAAATAAAGTTTGTAAGGCAATGAAAAAATGCAAAATTAAAGGAAAGTCTATTAATGTAGAGATTGCCAATAAGAAGTAAGAAATTAAAAAAATGAGCTATTGCCCATAGTGAGTAACAATCACTATGTTGCAATAGCTCATTAATTAATTGCGCATATAAAAGGAAAATTACTTGTTAGAGAAGTATCTGTCAAGTAAACCTTGGAATGCTCTACCATGTCTAGCTTCGTCTTTAGCCATTTCATGAACTGTATCATGGATAGCATCTAAGTTAGCAGCTTTTGCACGCTTAGCTAAGTCAAACTTACCAGCTGTAGCACCATTTTCAGCTTCAACTCTCATTTCAAGGTTCTTCTTTGTGCTGTCTGTAAGAACTTCACCTAATAATTCAGCGAACTTAGAAGCATGTTCAGCTTCTTCTAAAGCAGCCTTTTCCCAGTATAAACCGATTTCTGGATATCCTTCTCTATGAGCTACTCTTGACATAGCAAGGTACATACCAACTTCCATACATTCTCCGTTGAAGTTAGCTCTTAAGTCTTCTAAGATATCTTCGCTAACACCTTGAGCAACACCTACAACGTGTTCTGTAGCCCAAGACATTTCACCTGTTTGTTCTGTGAACTTAGAAGCTGGAGCCTTACATTGAGGACAGAATTCTGGAGCTGCTTCTCCTTCATAAACATAACCACATACATTACATACAAATTTCTTCATATTGCGATTCTCCTTTTCATTTAAATATTATGTAGACATTATACACACTTAAAAAGTAATAATAGTAATTATTACTGTTATTATATTAGCACACACACTTTTGCCTGTCAAGGCTTTTCAAACAAATATTTGTTTGTTATGTGTTTGCATAAGAAGTATATGTCTAACTGTTATTATATTACATATTTTACCAAACGTATAGAGGTATCTTCTAATATTTTCCAAGGTTTTACTGTTTCTCCAAACAATCGTTGCACACACCGTAAAAGAAAATTGTGTGTTCCTCTATTTGACCATTGGTAGATTCATTTGCCATTTGATTTAGGGTATCTACCGTTTTCATTTCCATATCACGAATAGCATTGCATTTTTTACATACAAAATGATAATGAGGGTGGGTGTGATAATCAAAGTGGTCCGCATTATCTTCACAAGAAAATTTTTTAATTTCTCCGAGAGAAGATAGTAAGGAAAGATTGCGATATATAGTTCCTAAACTAATGTTTGGAAATTGCTCACGAATGTGGGTATATACCATATCAGCTGTTGGATGTTCTGTTGTATTTTTTAAATACTCCATAATAGCATCTCGTTGTTTGCTTCGTTTTAACATAATGAGTTCCTCCTAGTTGTTAGACAACGGTTCTATATTAGATGTTATATGAGATTCTATATTAGGTTTTATATTAAATACGCATATGTTATCAATATAATAGTAACCAGTGAATCGATAATTTACTATTAGTATTCAGTATAAAATTGTATGGCTACAAAATTTAAATAATAATAGTAATGATTACTATGTTAATATAATACATATTTTTCTATGTGTCAATATGACATACATACTATACGTAGTTTTACCAAAAAAGGTTGCATATTTGGTATTATAATTACTAATTTTTCTTGTGTTTATCATATGTTTTTCTATGATGAGTTTCATGAGAAAATAGGTAGAAAAAAATATAAAATTTTTTATGAAATTCTATTGATTTTTTTATATCAATATGCTACGCTTCAATCGTTTTATAGATACTAATTTTAACAGCTTAGGAGGTACTATGACAAAGGACATGACAGTGGGGAATCCACTAAAATTAATGATTTTCTTTTCCATTCCACTATTAATTGGAAATGTGTTCCAACAGCTTTATAATATGGTAGATGCTATTATTGTAGGGAACACTTTGGGAGTGGACGCACTAGCAGCAGTAGGTGCTACTGGATCAATTAATTTTTTAGTACTAGGGTTTGCAACTGGTATTACCAGTGGATTTGCAGTCCCTATTGCACAAAGTTTTGGAGCAAGAGATTATGATGAGTTAAGACATCGTGTAGCAATGTCCATTATTTTAAGTGTTTTTATTACTATTATTACAACCATAGCTTCCGTATTAGGAACGAAAGCTATGCTACAAGTTATGAAAACACCTGAGAATATTTTTAAAGATGCAGAATTGTTTATTAAAATAATTTATTGGGGAATTGTAGCTACCATGGCTTATAATATGGCAGCAGGGATTTTAAGAGCATTAGGAGATAGTAAAACACCCCTATATTTTCTTGTTTTATCTTCTATTTTAAATGTAATTTTAGACTATGTATTTATTTTGGCTTTTCACACAGGTGTAGAAGGGGCAGCATATGCAACTGTAATATCACAGGCAGTATCAGCCATTTGTTGTATTGTTTATATTATTAAAAAATTTCCTATTCTTCATTTAAAGAGGAAAGACTTTACATTTAAAGTAAGTACAGCTATGAGATTGTTCTCAGTTGGACTTCCAATGGCATTGCAATTTTCAGTTACAGCTATTGGAGTTATGGTGTTACAAAGTGCCATTAATTTACAAGGTTCAGCCGTAGTAGGAGCTTATACAGCAGCTTCTAAAGTAGAACAATTATCCACTCAACCAATGGTTACATTAGGAACTACCATGGCAACCTATTGTGGACAAAATCTAGGGGCAGGACGTTATGATAGAATCAAAGATGGAATGAAGTATGCCACATGGTTATGTATTGGAACAGCTATTTTTGCCATTGTAGTTGTTATTTTCGGCGGAGAAATGATAGTTCGTTTGTTTGTAAGCAATCCAACAGAGGAAGTGTTACAAGCAGCAGATACCTATTTATCTATTATTGCACCATTTTTCCCATTTTTAAGTTTCTTATTCTTGTATCGAAATGCCTTACAGGGAGTAGGATTATCTATAATTCCTTTGTGTGCTGGTGTAGCAGAATTTTTTACAAGAATTGCAGTAGCTATGTTTTTAGCAAATGGTGTGTATAAAGTGATATGTTTGGCTAGTCCATTTGCATGGGTTGCAGCAGCAGTTATGCTATGGGTTCGCTATTTTATGTATCACAAAGAATTAAAACAAAAGACAGAAGACTCTGTTTCTTTGGAAATGTAAAATTTTTATGAAAATAGGAGTTAAGATAGAAACTTTCTATACATTATGGTATAATAATAAAAAGTATTTCCATAATAAAACAGTGCTGTACTTTTAAAAAAGAAAAAGTAGAGTGTTGGGAAAGGAAGTTTTATATGAAGTTACCAAAAAAGTACGAGCAGATTGATGAATGGAAAACTATTATGTTTCTATTTAACTCTGCATTAAAAGAAGTATCAACAAAAATTGATATATTAAATAATGAGTTTTTACATGTACATAATTATAATCCTATTGAACATGTAAAAGCACGTATTAAATCACCAGAAAGTATTGTAAAAAAATTAAAAAGAAATGGTTATGAAGTAACAACAGCTAATATGCTAAAGTATTTAAATGATATTGCAGGCATACGAATTATATGTTCCTTTACTTCTGATATTTATAAAATAGCAGATATGATTAGCAATCAAAACGATGTAAAAGTATTAATTATTAAAAACTACATTGCTAATCCAAAGCCAAGTGGATACCAAAGTTATCACATGGTAATATCCATTCCTATTTTCTTATCAGATGGACCTGTGGATACCAAGGTGGAGATACAAATACGAACCATTGCTATGGATTTTTGGGCTAGCTTGGAACATAAAATCTATTATAAATTTGAAGGAAAAGCTCCTGCACATATTAGTGAAGAATTAAAAGAGTGTGCCAATATTGTTAATATGTTGGATAAAAAAATGCTTTCTCTCAATGAGGAGATTAAGGCGGTAGAGGAAGAAGAATTGGAGCGAGAAAAACGAGAACAGTTGTTACGAGAACAAGAACGTATGTTAGAAAATTAAATGATGATTTGTATATAGAAAGAAGCTATGAATCCTTATCGATCCATAGCTTCTTTCATTTCATTTTGGAAACGAAGTTCTTCTTCTGCTTTTAATTCAGAATTCATATCCATATAAATAATAAAAATCTCGTCTAGTGTTTTTCCATATTCCTTTGCAAGACGTTCCATTTCTGGACGTAACTTTTCTAATTGGAAAGAAATTTTTGTACGTTGTGGGTCAATACCTTCTAATGCTTTTTCAGCATATTCATTAATTGCAGTTGTAATTTTGATTTTTTGATCTCTTGTCATCACAAATTCTCCTATTCTCCTATATTTATAAGTTTTATTTTGATTTGGTACTATTAGGCTTTTAACCAACTGATTGATAGTACATGAAAAACATAATTTCAAAAAAATTCAAGAGTACCTAAAAATTTCAAGAACGTCTTTTTTGATAGTATCAAAAAATGGATTCTTTCTGTCCTATGGTTCTTTTATTATAACATATGGTTTTAAATATGCAAATCTTGTTTTAGGAAAGTATGGGACAATCGCAAGAATTTTCATCTTTTATTGAAACGTTTATTTTATTATTTTTAAATCAAGTTTTATCCTAGATGTTCTAAAAAAATCAATAATTTATGACAGATTTTGGCTCTAAAAATGAATTGTTAACAAAAGTTCATCCATACGATTTACCTGATATAAATAAGATTTAGTATGAATCAGACTATTGAAATTGGGGTGGAGCATATGTGCAATTTAAGTCAAGGAGTATATAAAACAGCAAAAAAAATAGCCACCCCCCCTTCCCAAAGGTATGTGGCTATTTTTTAGCTAACTACTGAGGGCAACCGTCTACTGGTAGCACTCTTATGGTTTTATATTAGCATAGTAGTGGAAATATGTCAACTTGCTAATGCACGACAATCGCAAGAATTTTCATCTTTTATTGAAACGTTTATTTTCATTATTTTTCAATCAAATTTTATCCTAGTTTTTCTAAAAAATTAACAATTTATGCCATATTTGGACACTAAAATTAAATTGTTAACAAAAAGCTCATTCATGCAATTGTCGTAAGGAAAGTGTGGGAAGTTTTACTGGGATTTCTTTTGTAATAACAAGGCTATTTTCTGTTACTTCACATTCCAACGCTTTTATAATCACACCAGATTGTTTCGCTTTTAAAAGGGCATATCCAAACTCTGAATGGGTGTCCATATTTGGTGTAAAATAATCCACATCGCTTAATTGTACCACAAAAAGAATAAAAGCATCAAATCCCTGTTTTTTACATTGAATTAATTCTTCTATATGCTTAACACCTCTTTGTGTAGGAGCATCAGGAAATTTTACTACATTATCCATTTCAAGAGTAGCTCCTTTTACTTCAATAAAGGCGGATCTATCTGTTTCATAAGTAGCAAATAAATCAAATCTAGAATTTCCAAATGTTTTCTCTCTCTGAATATGAGTAATATTCGATAGTAGATGGTTATTAGAGAGCCATTCATATGCAACTTGGTTCGGTGCTTGTGAATCAATATTAATGAGTCGTTTCCCTTTATAAACTGCAATTAGGGAATATTTAGTTTTGCGATTTGGATTATTGCTTTTTTCAACAACAACAGTAACACCTTTTATTAACAATTCTTTGCATCTGCCTGTATTTTTTACATGGCATACTTCCATAACTCCATCAATTTCTACATGTGCAAGAAAACGATTGGGGCGAGAGTGAAAGATGCCAGTGGTTACATTTTCATAAATCATAAAAGACTCCTTCTTAGTTAAATTATAGTTAAAACTAAACTGTTTATTTAGGAAATAATTTACCATATATAAGTAAAAAAAGATATATAGAATTTAGATAAAATAATAAAAAAATAGAAAATAATTACTGTTTATATTAAAGTTGAAAAAAGTTTCATATATTGTTCAAAGTTTTGCTCTTATTGATGAAGAAAGTGTAATATATAATTTAGAAGTTCCCTTATTGCTTGGAAAAAAGCCTATAAGAAAAAAAGAAAGAAGTGTATTAATTGATTCTGCACTAAAGCAAGTAGGACTGTTAGAGAAAGGAAAAGAGAAAGTAAAAAACTTATCTGGAGGGCAACAACAAAGAGTTGCTATTGCTAGAATTTTGGTACAAAATGCACAGATAATTTTTGGAGATGAACCAACAGGAGCTTTGGATAAAAAAATGGGAGATGAAGTATTTTTATTACTAAAAGAGTTAGTAAGAAAATATGGAAAAACGTTAATATTAGTAACACATAATGAAGAATTATCAAAACAATGTGATATTATTTATCGTATGGAAGATGGAGAGATTGTTGAGAAAATTGATAGGAATAATGATTAGAACAAGAAAATAGTAAACACTCATAAAACTGCGTATCATTTATAACTTGTTTTTATAGACAGTTAAAAAGGAAATGCAGTTTTTATTTTTATAATCGATGAAGGAAAAGAAATAACAAAAAAGACTATAAATTTTACTAAAATAAGGAATATAATCCAAGAATAGATGCTTGATAATATGCTTAAATTATAGTATAATCGTAAAAATTAAACTAATATGACAAACATATATACAATGAAAAAATACAAATTTATATTTAGGATTGAGAGAAAAGGAAGGAAAAGGACATGCAATTATTAAAGGAAAGAATCCTTAAAGATGGCGTAGTAAAAAAAGGAAATGTACTAAAGGTTGATAGTTTTTTAAATCATCAAATGGATATTGATTTATTAAATGAAATTGGGAAGGAATTTAAACGTTTATTTGCCGATTGTAATATTAATAAAATTCTTACTATCGAGGCATCAGGGATTGGAATTGCGTGTATTGTAGCACAATATTTTAATGTACCAGTTGTATTTGCAAAAAAGACTCAAAGCATTAATATAGATGGAGAAGTATATAGTACAAAAATCGAGTCATTTACTCATAAGAAGGTGTATGATGTAATCGTTTCAAAGAAATTTTTAAGTGAAAAAGACAACGTACTTATTATTGATGACTTTTTAGCAAATGGTTGTGCATTAGAAGGGTTAGTAGACTTAGTAACAAGTGCAGGAGCAACAATTGAAGGAATTGGAATCGTAATTGAAAAAGGTCAGCAAAAAGGTGGAGATATGATTCGTGGCAAAGGATTGCGTCTCGAATCATTAGCAATTATTGATGGAATGAATGATGAAACTGGAGAAGTAATTTTCCGATAAATTGGAGGAAGACAAATGCTTTGTATTAAAAATGGAACCATTTATGATGCAGTTAGTAGGGAACCTTACATAAGTGATATTTTAGTTGAGAATGGAAAAATTATTGCTATTGGAAAGGATTTAGAGATAGACGAGGATTGTAATGTAATTGATGCTACTGGATGCAATGTATATCCAGGATTAGTAGAAGCTCATACTCATCTAGGTTTGGACGTATATGGGATTGGCTTTGAGGGCAATGATTACAATGAATTAACAGATATTTTAACTCCACAACTTCGTGCCATTGATGCCATTAATCCAATGGACGAAGCCATTCATTTAGCAGCATTAGGTGGCGTAACTTGTGTAGCAACTGGTCCAGGAAGTTCTAATGTGTTAGGTGGAACATTTGCAGCCATAAAAACAGATGCAAAAGGCAATAACTATCGAATCGACAATATGATTGTAAAAGAAGCAATTGGAATGAAGTGTGCATTTGGAGAAAATCCAAAACGTTGTTACAAAGATAAAGATAATTATTCTAGAATGTCTACAGCATTCAAGCTACGAGATATGCTTCGTAAGGCGAAGCAATACAAAGAAAAGTTAGAATGGGCAGGAAATGATATTGGAAAACGTCCAAAGTACGATGGAAAGTTGGAAGCATTATTACCAGTGCTAAACAAAGAAATTCCATTAAAAGCTCATGCTCATAGAGCAGATGATATCTTTACAGCCCTTCGTATTGCAAAAGAGTTTGATGTAAATATTACCATTGAACATGGAACAGAGGGTCATTTAGTAGCAGAAGAATTGGGAAAAGAAAAGATTTTTGTGGCAGTAGGTCCAACTATGACTCATGCAACAAAATATGAGCTTAGAAACAAAAGTTTTGAAACACCTGCAGTTTTAAAAAAGGCAGGTTGTCATGTATCCATTATTACTGATTCTCCAGTAATTCCGCAACATTATTTAGGAATGTGTGCAGGTCTTGCTGTGAAAGCTGGAATGGACCCATTTGACGCATTACAAGCAATTACAATTAACCCAGCAAGGCATATTGGAATTGAACATAGAGTTGGAAGCCTTGAGGTAGGAAAAGATGCTGATATTGTAATTACCAATGGTAGTATTTTTGAAAGTTTAACAAACGTGTTATATACCATTATAGATGGAAGAGAAATAGAAAAATAATGTTACAGCGAAAGGAGAAGGACATCATATTCATACAATATGGAGATATACTTCTCCTTTTGATTTATTTGTTCTGTAATATGATAGGAAATAGGGAGAGTATATGAGAGTTGTAATTCAAAGAGTAAATTATGGCAAGGTAACCGTAGAGGGAGAAGTGATAGGGCAAATTAAAAAGGGATATGTAGTATTTCTAGGAGTAGGGAAAGACGACACTAAGGAAATGGTAGATAAGTATGTAGAGAAACTATCAAAATTGCGTATATTTCCTGATGATAGTGGAAAAACTAACTGCTCCATAGCAGATGTTTGTGGAGAACTTTTAGTTATTTCACAATTTACACTATATGCAGATTGTAAAAAAGGCAATCGCCCAAGCTTCACAAATGCGGGAAGTCCACAGATGGCAAAAGAGCTATATGAATATTTTATTGAACGAGCAAAACATATCTTTTCTAAAGTAGAAACTGGAAGTTTTGGTGCTGATATGAAAGTAGAATTAGAAAATGACGGTCCTTTTACATTAATATGGGATAGTGTAGAGTGGTAACATATTATCCATAAGAGCAAGGAATAAGAGAAGAAAAGAGGGAACATATGAAAATATATTTCATTCGCCATGGTCAACAAAACAGTAGACTGTGTAATGTAGATGTAGCCTTATCGGAAATAGGGAGATTACAGGTAAATCGTTTAGGAAAACGTTTGGAATGTATTGCATTTGATAAATTGTATTGTAGCAATTTAATAAGAGCAAAGGAAACTGCAAACATATTAAGTGAATATATTCATCAAAAGCCAGAGGTAGATGAAAATTTAAGAGAGATTGATTTTGGTGAATTAACTGGAAATACAGATGAGGAAAATAAAGAAAAATATAGTTTCTTTTTTGAAAAACAAAAAAAGAAACAATGGGATATTCCATATCCAGGTGGAGAATGTGCAGAAGATGTGTTTAAACGTGGAAGCATTGTACTACAGAAAATGATTGAAAGCGATTGTGAGCGAATTTGTGTAGTAACACATGGTGGTTTTATAAGGGCGATGATTACAGGTTTGCTAGGAATTGATTTTTCCAAACAACGAATGTTTGGTGCAGTATTAGAAAATACAAGCATTACAGAAGTAGCATACGATAAGGAAACTGGGCTATTCTCGTTGGAACGATTTAACGATTATGCCCATTTGGAAGATGATTGTAAATTACTAAGAGGAAATTGGAAGTAATATGAAGTAAGGATAAAGTATAAGAATAGAAGTTAAGAAATAGAAGTTAAGAAATTGAAGGAAAGTATGATAAAGTAAGAAGAAGTAGCAATAAGTAAGATTGGAGAAAGTGAAAAATATGTGAAAAACTTCAAAAGACTTTTTTCTTATCACATCTTATGATATAATAACCCTGATATTATATACATTGGGGTAATATGATATTAAACTATAATTGAAGTAAAGGAAGAGAAAATATGAGAAAACGTATTATAGGAATAGCACTTAGCTTATGCTTAGGAGCAACGGTAGTGGGATGTTCTTCTAATAAAGGAGATGACAATAATACTACATCTTCACAGTCCGAAGAATCATCAGGAAAAAGTGTAAATTATAGCGAAGGGCTAGATGACAATGGTTATATGTCAGGAGTAAAAGCAAGTGATTATATTACTTTGGGAACATACAAAGGTATGGGATATAAAAAGGATGATGTAGCACCAAGCGAAGATGAAATCCAAGATAAAATTGATTATTTATTGAACCAACATGCAACAACAAATAAGATAACTGATGGAGTAATTGAAGATGGTACTTCTGTAAATATTGATTACACAGGTTACATTGGTGAGGAAGCATTTGATGGTGGCTCTACAGAGGGAAAAGGAACAACAGTTACCATTGGAAAGACACAGTATATCGACGGATTTTTAGAACAACTTGTTGGTCATAAGCCAGGAGATGAGTTTTCTATTAATGTAACTTTCCCAGAAGATTATGGCAAAGAAGAATTAAATGGAAAAGAAGCTAGATTTGATATTAAAATTAATCATATTGAAGAAACAGTTGTTCCAGAATTTAATGATGCTTTTGTAGTGGAAAATGTAGAAGGATATGATAATGCAGAAGCATATCGTAGTTATTTAAATGATGAGATGACTACATATAATTTGAAAAATGACCTTTGGAGTGAACTAATAGAAAATACAACATTTAACTCTTATCCAGAAGATATGAAAAAGATGATGGCAGAAAAGGAAAAGAGTGCATTTGAAGAGTATTTAGCAAACTATGGAATGACACTACAATCTTACTATGAAAGTCAAGGAACAACAGAAGAAGAGTTTAATAAGCAAGTAGAGGAAGCAGTAGAACAATCATTGCAACAAAATCTTGTGGCACAAGGAATTGCAGAGGCTGAAGGTTTTACAGTAGAAGAAGCTGATTTAATTAAATATGTTGGCGAAGATTACAAAGATGAATATGAAACATATGGTCAAGGATATGTATATCAATTTGTATTAGTACAAAAGGCAGCACAATTCCTTGTAGATAATGCAGTAGCTGAATAATATTGTTTACTAATATAGAAGAAAGACTTGAAAAACAATACTCAAATACAAAATAAAAACAAGAAGCTCTAGTCAAGATTGTGGCTAGAGCTTCTTGTTTCATTCCCAGTTTATTTACTTAATAATTGCCCAATATTTTTAATTAAAATACTAATAGTACCATCTTCATTGGTAATAAATTCTACTTTATTAGTATCGGTATAATCTTCCATTGGAATGGTAAGTTCAATTCCTGTATCAGTTGTTAAACGTTGTT
Source organism: uncultured Lachnospiraceae bacterium (assembly GCA_904395845.1). Lineage (GTDB taxonomy): Bacteria > Bacillota > Clostridia > Lachnospirales > Lachnospiraceae > Fimimorpha. Next base: position 7,281 of record CAJFOH010000110.1, on the reverse strand, counting down.
TTTGAAATTTTTTGGTAGTAGTAGAATGTTTTGGTTTTAACTCTTCTTGAGATAGGTTATATTTTTCTACTTTTTCTTCAAATTCTTGTTTCATTTCTTGATTGTTGTGAAATAATTTTTCTTTTACTGCTTCCACACGAATATTCCCATGTTCTTCCAATTCTTCATAGATTACCTTTTTTACTTCCATTTTTCTATCAAAGTCATCTTCTGCATAGTATTTGCTATTTACTTGCTCTACTGCCTTTGTTACAATGTCTAATTTTGCTTTTGTAGAAAGTGGGGCATGACATTTCATATAGAGAGAAGAAAAGTAATTGATTTTTTTATCATTGATTTCAAACTTTTTTTCTACAAGGACAATGGAGTAATCATTTAAATTAATAATACAAGCTTCAGAAAGACGTTGCCCCATGGATGGTAAAATGGCTTGTTGTAAAATGATTTTATTTTCATTGCCTTCCTGTTTTGATTGTGTCATATGAGTATATGAAGTTTTGTAATTTAGTTTTAAAAGTCCAATGTAGTCTTGCCCTTCAAAAGAAAAGTGGATAATAGCCAAGTCAGCAGGAGGAATGGCAGGGTTAGAATACATAATTTCAAACAAACCACTGGCAAGGGCATGGGAAAACGGAATAAAGTTTTCGCCATTGTACTGCTTTAAGCAGGTGAGAACTTCACTTTCCTCCATAAATTCACAACGTTTGTTATCATCAGTATTAGCAATTTTATCAATGTGTGCCTTAAAAAAGTCACTTAAATCAGGTCCGAAGTCTAACTCCGTATCAGATAATACAGGCATACCAACAGTGGAATCTAATATATGAACAATTAATTTTTTTATAATAATAGAGTCTTTATCCATAGCAATTCCTTTCCCTTAGTTATTTATATTTGTTTAATAGTTCATCTAGCTGGGAAATGGTTACATGATGATAGAGAGTATCATCAATCATTACATTTGGTCCTTTCCCGCAAGCTTTAAAACAATACTGGGTGTTTAAATAAAATTGCCCATCAGGAGTGGTTTCCCCATTTTTTATCTTTAATTTTTTTTCCAATGCCAAAATAAGTTCGCTACTATTTTTAGAGCTACAAGACGAACCTTTGCAAACAAGAATGCGGTGTTTGTAGTTAGATTCCTTTAAACTAGGAAAACGTTTCATAATAATAGAGATAATTGCAGGAGAAACTTCCATTTCTTCACAAATTCGTTGTTGTATATGAGAAGGAACACAGTCATAGATATCTTGAACTTCACGCAGTAGCTCAATTAGTGTTGGTTGGTCAAGAGGTGTTCCCATTTCTTTGTAATATGTAAATGTTTGTTCTAGTTGGTTATCTTTTTCTATTAAATCCATAATTATATGTTATCCTTTCTATAAAAGTAAAATCATATGGTGTTTCAATATTATACTATCAAAGAGAGAGTAAATCAATAAAACAGCTACAAATGATGCCATTTGTAGCTGTAAAATATAATAGTATATAGGTTTTAAGCGAAAAATGAAACAATTAGTGCAACAAAAAATCCAGTAAAACCTACAATAGTTTCCATAATTGTCCATGTTTTAAATGTAGTTTTTTCGTCTAATTCACACAGTGACTTTACAAGCCAGAAGCCAGAATCATTAAAGTGTGAAGCTGCTGTGGAGCCTCCTGCAATAGCCATAACAATACAAGCAAGGTATAGTGGAGATAGATTAGAAACAGCAGGCATAGAAGCTACAATACCTGCAGCCATTGTCATTGCAACAGTAGCAGAACCAACAGAAATACGAACTGCTAAAGCAATAAGAAAGGCAACAACAATCATAGGAAGAGGAGTAGCAGCAACTGCGTTTCCAATAATATTTCCAAGACCAGAATCTTGAAGCATATATCGAAGAACTCCACCACCAGCAGTTACAAGTAAAATAAGTCCGGTTGGCTCTAGTGATTTTGTCATAACCTTTTCAAGTTCTGCTCTTGTATACCCATGTTTTAACCCAAGAACAACCCAAGCAGTTAAAGTAGCTAGTAAAAGGGCAACGAATGGTGTTCCTAGAAATTCAAAAATAGATTTTACAGTTGTAAGTTGTCCTTCTGGAACAATACCTAAAAAAGAATTAATTAAAATTAAAAATAAAGGCACCATAATAATTAATACAACACTTGAAAATGAAGGAAGTTTATCTTCCTCAAATTCTTTTGTATCTAGATATTGATGGGGAACAGAAATATTATAATTTTTTCCACATATATTGCCCCAAATTGGACCAGCTGCAATCATTGAAAATGCACCACAGATTAATCCAAGACCAATAACAAGACCTAAGTCAACACCTAAAATATTAGCAACTAAAATTGGTCCTGGTGTTGGTGGAATAAAAGCGTGTCCAACAGCAAGTCCTGCAAGAAGAGGGATGACAAAATAAAGAACTGACTTCTTCGCTCTTTTTGCAATAGAAAATGCTAATGGAATTAGGATGATTAGCCCTGCATCAAAAAAAACTGGAATTGATACTACCATACCAGTAATACCAAGTGCCCATGGGGCACGTTTTTCACCAAAGCGTTTCATCATTGAAATTGCGATACGTTCTGCACCACCAGAAATTTCCAATATAGCTCCAAACATAGAGCCAAGACCAACCAATAGGGCAATTCCTTCTAATGTCTTTCCCATGCCCTTTGTAACAGTATCGGTAATCATACTCATTGGCATTCCAGCAATTAATCCAATAGATAGTGCTGAAATAAGAATGGCAATTAATGCTTGAACTTGAAATTTAATAATTAAGAATAATAGTATAGCAAGACCACATAGAGCTGCGATAATAAGTCTAGTTGGTTCTGCTGCAAATGTTACTTCCATAAGAAAACTCCCTTCTCATTATTGTTTATATTGTTTTCATAGATGTTATTTCATATATCCACCCTTCATTGGTGAGACAGCGTGTTCAGAGAAAATTTTTAAAACTCCAGATGTATATTTTGGTTCTTTTGGTCTCCACTTTTTCTTTCTTTCTTCCAAAATTAGAGCCATTTCTTCTTCTGTTTTTGGTTCTCCTTTTACACCTACAATTTCTAATTTTCTATTTTCAATGCTAATATGTATTAAGTCGCCTTCTTCTACAAGGGCAATCGGACCACCATCAGCAGCTTCTGGGGATACATGCCCAATAGATGGGCCAGTAGATGCACCACTAAAACGTCCATCAGTAATTAGAGCGATTGTTTTCCCTAATTCTTTATCAGAGGAAATTGCTTCTGATGTATAGAACATTTCAGGCATACCACTTCCTTTTGGACCTTCATAACGGATAAAAACAGCATCTCCAGGTTTTACATCGTGGTTAAGAACAGCTTTAATAGCATCTTCTTCGCTATCAAAAGGACGTGCATTCAAGGTAGCTTCAAACATTTCCTTTGGACAAGCAGTATGTTTAATAACAGCCCCTTCAGGTGCAAGGTTTCCTTTTAAAATAGCAATGGCGCCGTTTGTTCCAATGGCTTTATTGAATGGACGAATAATGTCTTCTTTCTTAGTACCAACTTTTGCACAATATTCATCACATTTATCATAAAATCCATTTTGCTTTAATTCCTCTAGGTTTTCACCTAATGTTTTTCCGGTAACAGTCATTACATCTAAATGTAACATGGATTTGATTTCTTCCATAATTCTTGGAACACCACCAGCATAGTAGAAGTATTGAGCTGGCCATTTCCCAGCAGGACGAATATCTAATAGGTAATGTGCTCCACGATGCATACGGTCAAATAAATCAGAATCAATTTCTAATCCAAATTCATGAGCAATGGCTGGAATATGGATGAGAGAGTTTGTAGAACCAGAGATAGCAGCATGAACCATAATGGCATTTTCAAAAGATTTCATAGTTACAATGTCTCTAGCCTTTAATCCTTTTATAGCAAGTTCAACAGCTTTTTTTCCAGCTTCTTTTGCAACTGTTTGTAAATCACTACAAGTAGCAGGCATTAATGCAGAGCCAGGAAGCATAAGTCCTAATGCTTCTCCCATCACTTGCATAGTCGATGCTGTACCCATAAAGGAGCAAGCACCACAAGAAGGGCAAGCATGTTGTTTATAGTAAGTTAATTGTTCTTCTGTAATTTCTCCACGTTGACACATAGCAGAATACATACCAATTTGTTCTAGCGTTAATAAGTTAGGACCAGCATCCATTACTCCACCAGTAACTAAAATAGATGGGAGATTTGTTCTTCCAATACCCATCAAATGTGCAGGAACACCTTTGTCACAACTAGAAACAAATACTCCTCCATCAAATGGAGTGGCACCAGCGTGAATTTCAATCATATTACAAATCATATCTCTATGAACAAGAGAATAATTAATTCCATCATGTCCTTGAGCCATACCATCACAAATATCAGTTGTAAAATATCTGGCTGCTTTTCCACCAGTTTCATTTACTCCTAATACTGCTTTATTTACAAGATCTAAAAGATGGGCACTTCCTGGATGACTATCCCCAAATGTGCTTTCAATCATAATTTGTGGTTTAGAAAGATCTTCTACGGTCCATCCCATTCCCATACGAAGAGGATCTTGTTCAGGTGCAATTTTTCTAATTTCTTGGCTTATCATTGATATTACCTCCTAATGTAATATAATTCATATATAGCAAATAATTGATACTATGAATTGTTTAAATACATACTATCAATTAATTTTTGATAAGTCAAATGAAATATTTAAAATCTATATTTTATATAAAAATAAAAGGTATAATATGTAAAAATTGCACAAAAAAATAAAATATAAAAGAAAAGAGATAATATGAATTTGTATTATTGATTTTAATGTAAAGTGGTATTAGAAAAGTTGCAGATAAGAAAGTTATCATGATATAATAATTGCAAAACGATCCTATTGTTTCTAAAGGTGATATTAGAAAGGTAGTAATAATTTAGGAAATAATAGATGGGAAGTCGTTCTTGTTAAAAAAGATTGGTTTTTATAGATATAATTTGTAGTATTAATTAGGAAGAAGGGACATATAAGATGGAAGAAATAAAGACATTAACAGAGAGAACATCAGACGCTATCGTGTCTTATATTATAAAACAAGAGCTTAAAGAGGGGGAGCGATTACCAACAGAAACAGAACTAATGAAAATCTTAGATGTTAGTAGAACAACATTAAGAGAGGCTATAAAAATGTTAGCATCTAGAAATATAGTAGAGGCTCGTCAAGGTTCTGGAATTTTTGTAAGTAGAAATACTGGTATTACAGATGATCCATTGGGATTTGTATTTATTAAAGATAAGAAAAAGTTGGTATCTGATTTATTAGAATTTCGTATGATGATTGAACCTAGAATTGCTGCTAGGGCTGCAATTAATGCAACACAAAAAGATGCAGAAGAGTTAGAATATCTAGCAAGAGAAGTGGAAAAAATGTATGAATTAGGTAAGTCACATAAAACAGAAGATGCAAAGTTTCATGCAAAATTAGGCGAAATTAGTGGAAATTTAGTTTTTCCAAACCTTATGCCAATTATTTTTCAAGCCATTGATATGTTTATAGCTAGTACAAATGCTGAATTAAAATATGAGACCATTGATACTCATAGAGCGATTGTGGAAGCAGTAAAAAGAAATGACCCTGATGCAGCAGAAGATGCCATGATGATGCATTTAATTTATAATAGAAATTATTTAAGAAATTATAATGATAGAACGATAGATTAGTAGAAAAATGTGATATGAGTATTGAAAAATAGTGAGAAACTATAAAATAGTTTTATCAATTGGTTTTTGATTATAGAAATGTTTTTAGTTATAAGTTATAATAAAAAGTAATAAAATATAATAAACGTGTAAAAAAGGGTAAAACTTAGTTATTATCATTAAAAAGGAGTAGGAGGTATTAATATGGATATAAGAGCAGAAGATGTGTTTAAACCAGGGGCATATCCGAAGTACACATATGTATCAAGGAATTATGAAAATACAGGATTTTCATATGAATTAAGATTAAAGCAGGCATTGAAGATTAGTGGGTGTCTCACTTCAATCATTGGACCTTCTAAAATGGGAAAAACGATTTTATGTGAAAATGTAATAGGATTTGAAAATATCGTTGAAGTTTCAGGGGCAGATTTTAATTCTGATGAAGATTTTTGGAAAATTGTTGCTGCAAAGGTTGAATTACCATATTTAGGGGAATTTACAACTGAGAGAGCGGTTCATGAAGGTAATAGTAAAGAAAGTGATAGTTATAGCGAGAAGTTTATCCTCTCTAAAGATAAAATTATTGAATATTATAAAGAAAATAAAAAGGTATTAGTCATTGATGATTTTCATTATGCATCAAAAGAAATGCAAATAAAAATGGCAATTATAAATTGCAATAACAAATTGAACTATTTTTTAATCCATGAATAATCGCTGTATTATACTGAATAAATAACCACCATATTATATTGCATAAATGACATCTAGTTGCTTTTCAAATAATTCCTCTGGAGTTTTGTAGCCAAGGATTCTTCTAGGAAGTGTGTTCATCCATTCTTCTATGAATGCGATATCGTATGGACTATAATCATTGATACGTTTTCCTTTTGGAATGAATCGTCGAATCAATCCATTATGTCGTTCATTGGTACCTTTTTCAAAGGAAGAGTATGGATGTGTGAAGTAAATCCTGGTATCTGTTTCAACCTCAAGAGTAGCTAAATCTGAGAATTCAGAACCATTATCACTAGTAATGGACTTGAATACCTGACTAAAGTGTTCACCAAAAAAACTACGGATATTTCGTAGCTCATTCATGATTGCATCTGCTGTTTTTGATGGAATTAGACGTACAATTGCATTTCTAGTTGTTCGCTCTACAATGGTTAAAAGGACACTATCATCCTTTGTTTTTTCACCAAGAACCGTATCAATCTCCCAGTGTCCAAACTCCTCACGATCATTGATTTTTTCAGGTCTGTCCTTAATACTGCTTCCAAATGTTTTCTTATATGTTTTGATACGAGAAGATTTGGTATTGCGTCGAAGCTTCTGAGGTAAGTCAGTATTTTTAACGGCCAAAAGCCCAAGATCGATATAATTATATAACGTCTTTGTGCATACAATTTCAGAACGCTTAAATCTACCAGATGCAAGCGCTTCTCCAACACATGCATCTGGAGACCAAGAGTTTTGACGCATCATTGTTACAGTATGATGAATGAATTCACTACACTCTAAACGTTTCATAGAACGATGAGAGTTTAAACGATGTTTCTTGTAGACAGCTT
>CAJFOH010000109.1 GCA_904395845.1 uncultured Lachnospiraceae bacterium | reverse complement strand
TTATTTAATGTTTTCACCATAAAATGATTCTTTTCTAATCTTCCTAGTGGCTTTACTGCCAGTAAAAGACACAGTAATACTACTGATATCCAACCAAATATACTACTTATTACTTGTTGTTGCATATAATTCCTCCTAATATATATTCATTATTAATATTCTTTGTTCTAGTTAGTGTTTGCTAACTAATAGGTAAAAAATATATGCATAGCACATAGTGCATAGCATATAATACATAGCATATTGTGAATAGTGTATTATACATAACATATTATGCATTGTATATAATCCATTGCTATGCATAACGTGTACTAACACATTAAAAATGGAAGTTAGCAAAAACTAACTTCCATTAAATCATACTTATTTTTTGTTCATTTGTCAAGATATAATTTTTACCCTATATATTATTCTCTTACTTTCTTTACTACTTGAATAATAATTGATGGAATAATTGCTAAACCAAATACCATAGCAACTTGTCCCCATGTCATAGCAGAAATTTCAAATAAACTTTGTAGTGGTGGAATGAAAATAACTGCTAATAAAAGAACTACTCCTGCAAAAAAGGCATAGATACTATAAATATTTGACTTAAATCCAACAGTTAAAATAGATTTATCTGTTCTGCAATTAAATCCATGGAATAATCTTGCTAATGTTAGTGTTGAAAATGCCATTGTACTTGCCATACCTGCAATCTTAGTGTTTGCTCCAATATGATATGCAATTAATGTACAAACTGCAATTAACCCACCTTGAACAAACAATGCAAATAAGAAATCTTTTGTTAAAATACTTTCTTTTGGATTTCTTGGTTTTTGATTTAAAATTCCTTTATCTGCTGGCTCCATTCCAATAGCAATAGCTGGTAAACTATCGGTTAATAGGTTAATAAATAATAAATGCACTGGTAAGAAAGGTACTGCCAATCCTAAAATAGAAGTATATAATACACTTAAAATACCTGCCATATTTCCAGATAATAAGAAATGAATGGCATTTTTAATATTTCGATATACATTTCTACCATTGGTGACAGCTTTAATAATGGTTGCAAAATTATCATCTGATAAAATCATAGAAGCAGCATCTTTAGATACTTCTGTTCCTGTAATTCCCATTGCAATACCAATATCTGCTTTTTTAAGAGCTGGAGCATCATTAACACCATCACCTGTCATAGCAACAATATTGCCTTTCTTTTGCCATGCATCAACAATTCTAATTTTATGCTCTGGTGAAACTCTTGCATAAACAGAAATATGTTCTAATTTTTCATCTAATGTTTTTTCATCCATTTGATCTAGTTCTACACCAGTTACTGCAAGGTCAGATTCTTCCATAATACCAATTTGCTTTGCAATGGCAGATGCAGTTACTTTATGGTCACCAGTAATCATAATTGGCTTAATTCCTGCACGTTTTGCATCTGCTACCGCTTCTTTTGACTCTTCACGAGGTGGATCCATCATTGAAATTAAACCAATAAATGTATAGTTAGTTTCATCTTCTAAGCCAATGTTTTTACTTTCTTCTATTTCACGATATGCAAAAGAAAGTACACGAAGTCCATTTTCAGAGAAAATTTGGTTTTGCTCCAAAATTTCATTTTTATCCTGCTCTGTAATTGGACGAACACCGTTACTTGTTAAAATACTTGTAGTACGATCAAGAATTACGTCCAATGCACCCTTTGTTAATAGAATGGCTTTACTATCAATAATATGTTTTGTACTCATTAATTTACGGTCAGAATCAAATGGGATTTCACCAATTCTTGGAATAGAATTTCTAAAGGAATCTTGTTCAATTCCTAATTTATTCCCCATTTCAATTAAGGCTGTTTCTGTTGGATCACCAATTCCCTTACCATCTACAATGGTAGAATCATTTGCTAAAATTGCTGAATACAATAAATATTTGTGTACATTATTATTTGCTTCTAAATGTTTAAATGAGATAGTTTCTCCATCTACATATACTTGTTGTACTGTCATTTTATTTTGTGTTAATGTACCAGTTTTATCCGAACAAATGACGGACACACACCCTAAACTTTCTACTGCTTTTAATTCTTTAATAATGGCATTTTCTTTTACCATCTTTTGTGTTCCCATAGCTTGTACAATGGTTACAATAGAGCTTAACGCTTCAGGAATAGCTGCTACTGCTAAAGCTACGGCAAACATTAAAGAATCTAATATTGGCATCTCTCTGTATAAACTTAGACCAAAAACAACTGCACAAATGATTAAAATAATCATAGCTAATCGACTACTAAATTGATCTAAACTTACTTGAAGTGGTGTTTTCTTTTCTTTTGTTTCATTCATTAATGAAGCAATTTTACCAATTTCTGTGCTCATACCTGTTCCTGTTACAATTACAGTGGCACGCCCATAAGTAACTAAAGAACCGGAAAATACCATATTGTATTGATCTCCTAGTGGTACTTTTTCCTCAGAAATAGTTAGTTCATTTTTATCTACATTGGTCGATTCTCCTGTTAATGAACTTTCATTTACTTGTAAAGAAAAGTTTTCCATAATTCTACCATCTGCAACAACTAAATCTCCTGCTTCTAGTAGTAAAATATCACCAGGAACTACATCTTTTGAATCAATTTCTAGCTTATTTCCATTACGAATTACTTTTGCTGATGGTGAGGACAATGCCTTTAGGCTATCCAATGATTTTTCTGCTTTAAAATGTTGTACTGTTCCTAAAATTGCATTTAAAATAATAACTGCAAAAATTACAACTGTACTTTCAATGTTACCTGATAACATAGAAATAATTGCCGCTGTAATAAGGATGATAACAAGTAAATCCATAAATTGTTCTAAAAATACTTCAATAACACCCTTTCGCTTTGCCTCTTGTAGTGCATTTGGTCCATATGATTCTAATCGTTTTTTTGCTTCCTGAGTATCTAGACCACGTTTTGATGTTTTCATCTGTTGAAACACTTCTTCTACACTTTGATTAAAATACTGTTTCATGGTTCTCCTCCTAATGTTTTTTTGTACATAAACACAACATACTTTTTTCACTCTTTATAACAAGTATAAGTGGCACTTCATAGTATTTCCATGTTCAGAAATATTTTACAAAATCTTTTTATAAAAACTTTTGCAACTATTGTTTTTCTACTTTCCTTATAGAAATAAAAAAGACTTTTAACGTATCTACATTACTAGATACGTTAAAAGTCTTGTAACCACATGGGTATGTGATGCCAGGCTACACCTATCTTACCTTAACGACAGTGAGTTACCGAGTCTGTTGACAACACATTTCTACTACTCCCTCTTAACTGCTATAAAATTTCTCAAGTATTTGTTATGTGTAGTATAACCTTATATTTAGTAAAATGTCAATAGAATTATTAATTTTTTGTAACAGTTTTTTTCATTTTGAAATATACTGCTTTATATAATTATTTATTCATCACAGTAATAGGAGTACTCATTATGCCACTTTACGATTTTGATTCATTTTTTATCATTGGTAATGACATAAGACAAAGTTTTCTAGCTGATATTTTATTACAACATGGGCATACAGTATATATATATGACGGCTTTGAACCATTACTAAAACCACCATCTATTACAAGTTACTATCCTAATTCTACAAATTCTTCTAGAAAAACTCCCATTCCTGCCTCCCTAAAACAAGGCTGTGCTACATGTAAGTATCTTGTGCTACCAACTGTAATTTCACCTGATATTTATAATCAATTAGATATTGCTAGATATATAAACAACCAACACTTCATTATTGCAGGTAGCTTACCAACCCAGTGGAAAAATTTTTGCTTGGCAGAGAAAATCCAACTGTTCGAATATGGAAAACAGAAAACATTTTTAAAACAAAATGGAATACTTACAAGCGAAGGACTTTTATCTATTTTAATTTCCACTTTACCCTTCACCTTGTTCCATTGCTCTGTGCTACTGTTAGGATATGGTAATTGTGGAAAAGAAATTGCCTCTATGCTACAAACTTTCCATTGTAACATTACTGTAGTAGAAAACAATCATACCTGCTTTCATGAAGCCATTGAAAATGGACTTACGTGTATTTCCTCTTTCCATGATTTTTTAGACTTTTCTTCCACACCGATTATTATTAATACCATACCACAACATTTATTTTCTTTCTCTCAAATACAGAAGTTAACAAATTATAACTGGATTTTTGATATTGCCTCCTATCCTTATGGTTTTTCTAAGGAACAACTACATGACAATGGAATTTATTATTTTTTAGAATCTAGTATTCCAAGCCGTTTTTCTCCAATGAGTTGCAGTCAGTTGATACACTCTATCATAGAAACGCATATATTAAAATAAAAATATATAGAAGCGAGGTTTTTTATGCAAAATTTTTCTAATAAAACAATTGGTATTGCCTTTACTGGTTCCTTTTGTACTTATGAACGTATGTTTCACACCCTTTCTCATTTAAAAGAAACTGGTGCTAATTTGTATCCTATTTTTTCCTTTCAGGCATCAAACTTAGATACAAAGTTTGGCACATCGGAGGAATTTATACAAAAAGCAACTACCTTATGTGGTCATCCTCCCATGCAAACAATTCCTGAAGTAGAGCCTATTGGTCCAAGTGGACTCTTAGACCTTTTAGTAATTGCACCTTGTACTGGAAATACACTTGCCAAACTTGCAAATGGTATTACTGATACTCCTGTACTTATGGCAACCAAATCTCATTTACGAAATAATCGACCTGTTGTCATTGCTTTATCCACCAATGATGCCTTAGGAATGAATTTAAAAAATATTGGTATCCTATTAAATACAAAAAATATTTATTTTGTTCCTTTTGGTCAAGATGATTACAAAGCAAAACCTAATTCTTTGGTAGCTCATTTCGATTTGCTATGTGATACCATTTCCTTTGCTCTAAACAAAGAACAAATTCAACCTCTGATTCAACCTTTTTTGTCTTAAATACAACAATAAAAAAATAATATTTAGATAGGAGATATTATGTGTGGAATTGCTGGATTTTATAGCTGTGAGGACTCAATCAAAGAGAAACAACTTTATTCATTGTTAAATATGAAACAAACACTTACTCATCGTGGTCCTGATGATGACAATATTTATTTAAACGACCATATTGGTCTTGCTCATACCCGTTTATCAATTATTGATATTTCCAAAGGAAAACAACCAATGGTAAAACGAATTGGCGATTATTCTATTGTAATTTCTTATAACGGAGAAATTTACAATACAAAGGAGTTGCGTAGCCAATTATCCTCCTATTCTCTTTCTTGGGATACAACCAGTGATACAGAGGTTATCCTAAATGGTTACCTTGCCTTTGGAACTGAATTTTTTAAGGAGTTAAACGGTATTTTTGCCTTTTCTATTTATGATGAACGGATTGATACTTTATATCTTGTTCGTGACCACTTAGGAATTAAACCTTTGTTTTATCAAATTTATGACTCCTATTTTGTATTTGCCTCAGAACCAAAAGGTATCTTTGCCTTTGGAATCACACCAAAACTAGATGCTTCTAGCTGGGCAGAAGTCTTAGGTCTTGGTCCTGCAAGAACCCCAGGTCATGGTGTTTTTGCCAATATGAAAGAAGTATTACCAGGACAATTTTTATCCATTACAAAAGACACATCTTCTACACCAAAGATACGCTCTCACATTTACTGGAAATTAGAAAGTCATGAACATAAGGATAACTACAAGGAAACGGTAGATTATGTTTCTTATCTTGTTCGTGATAGTATTCGCAGACAGATGATATCTGATGTTCCTGTTTGTACCTTTTTATCTGGAGGATTAGATAGTAGCTTAGTTTCCGCTATTTCTCAAGAATATTTATTAGAGCAAGGAAAACAACTTTCTACATTTTCTTTTGATTTTGTAGGAAATAAGGAAAACTTTAAAGCAAACTCTTTCCAATCTTCTGAAGACCGTCCATTTGTAGATATTATGGTAGAACATATCCACTCCTATCATCATTATTTAATGTGTGATAGTATCACTCAGGCAGATTATTTATATAAGGCTGTTGATGCAAGAGACGTTCCTTGCATGGCTGATATTGAATCTTCCTTATTATATTTTTGTTCTCAGGTTAGTAACACCCATTCTGTTGCATTAACTGGAGAATGTGCTGATGAGATATTTGGTGGATACCCATGGTTTCATAGGAAAGAATTGTGGAAAGACGATTTTTTCCCTTGGAGTTACGATATGGATATGAGAAAAATGTGCTTTGATGATAGCTTTTTAAAAGAAATCGACCTTGATAACTATGTGATAAATGCTTATCATAACTCGGTAAAGGAGACTCCAACTCTTGCTGGTGATACTCCTCTTGAGAAAAAACGTAGAGAAATTTCTTGGCTTAATATTCGATGGTTTATGTCTACCCTTTTAAATCGTATGGATAGAACAAGTATGTATTCTGGTTTGGAAGCGAGAGTTCCTTTTGCCGATCCACGTATTTTAGAATACGTATTTAGTATTCCTTGGGAAATGAAGTGTTACAATGGTCAGACAAAAAGTCTTTTAGTTGAAATAGGAAAATCCTACTTACCAAATGAAGTATTGTATCGAAAGAAAAGTCCATACCCTAAAACCTATGATCCAAACTATGAACGATTGCTTAGTAATCGATTATTAGATGAGTTATCAGATACGAATGCTCCGTTAAATGCTATTATTGACAAGAAAAAGCTACAAACCTTTCTTTCTAGCCCATCGGATTATGGTCGCCCATGGTACGGTCAGTTAATGGCTTCCCCTCAAATGATTGCCTATTTATTACAAATAAACTATTGGATGAAAAAATATTCCTTATCATAAGAAGATATCTTGTCATCTATCGTTTCTTTTCACTATAAAAAAGTCGACTTCTATTTGTTTACTTGTATGCAACAAAGAAGTCGACTTTTATTCTATCATCAATATGTTTATTTCTATAGGTTTAGGTTTTTATACTATAATTGTTATTCCTTTTATGGTTTTTATTCTAATTCAAACGCACCTGTATATAATTGATAGTATTTTCCTTTTTCTTCTATTAACTTTTCATGGTTACCACGTTCAATAATATGACCTAGTTCTAATACCATAATTACATCGGAATTTCTTACTGTAGATAGACGGTGAGCAATAACAAATACTGTTCTACCCTCCATTAAGCTATCCATACCTTTTTGAACAATAGCTTCTGTTCTAGTATCAATCGAAGAAGTAGCTTCATCTAAAATCATAACTGGTGGGTTTGCTACTGCAGCACGAGCGATGGAAATTAACTGTCTTTGTCCTTGAGATAATCCACTTCCATCTCCTTCTAATACTGTGTCATACCCTTGTGGCAACATAGAAATAAATCCATGAGCATTGGTTAATTTTGCAGCTGCAATACATTCTTCATCGGTAGCCTCTAACTTACCATAACGAATGTTGTCCATTACTGTTCCTGTAAATAAATTAACATCTTGAAGAACAACGCCTAAAGATCTTCTTAAATCATCTTTTTTGATTTCGTTAATGTTAATTCCATCATATTGAATTTTACCATCTGCAATATCATAGAAACGGTTAATTAAGTTTGTAATGGTTGTCTTACCAGCACCTGTTGCACCAACAAAGGCTACTTTCTGACCTGGTTCTGCATATAATGTAATATCATGAAGTACAATCTTATCTGGATTGTAACCAAAGTCTACATCATAGAAACGAACTTCCCCTTTTAATTGAGTATAAGTAACACTTCCGTCTTTATTTGGATACTTCCATGCCCAAATTCCAGTACGTTCCTTTGTTTCTACTAATGTATCTCCTTCAAATTTAGCATTTACTAAGGTAACAAATCCATCATCTTCTTCTACTTTTTCATCCATTAACTCAAAAATTCTTCCAGCACCTGCAAGTGCCATAATTACTGAGTTTAATTGTTGAGAAATTTGGCTAATTGGCATAATAAAGCTTCTTGTTAATTGTAAGAAAGAAGCAATCATACCTAAAGTAATAACTCCACTACCAGTTAAACTAATATTTGGAACTGCACTAATTGCTAATGTTCCTCCAACAATGGCTGCACATACATATAATAAATAACCTAAATTTCCCATAACAGGCATTAGAATATTTGCAAAGTTATTTGCTTGTGTAGCATTTTTACATAATTCTTCATTTTTCTTATCAAATGCTTCTTTCGCCTTTTCTTCGTGACAGAATACTTTTACTACCTTTTGTCCTTGAATCATTTCTTCAATAAAACCATTTAATTCTCCCAAAGACACTTGTTGTTTAATAAAGTATTTTCCACTTCTACTAGCAATAAATTTTGTAACTTGTAACATACAAAATACAAAAAATAATACGAAAGCTGTCATCCAAACACTAAGAGATAACATAGCAAAAATTACAGAGATAATTGTAATTGCTGAAGCAAACATTTGTGGAATACTTTGTGCTAACATTTGGCGCAAAGTATCTGCATCGTTAGTATAATGGCTCATAATATCTCCATGTGCATGGGTATCAAAGTAACGAATTGGTAACTTTTGCATATGAGCAAACATTTCATCACGAATTTTCTTTAATACACCTTGTGCAATTACAACCATAGTACGATTGTAAAATAATGTTGCAAAAATACCTAATGCATAAATTGCCATCATAGCAAATATGGCTCTTGCTAATCCACTAAAGTTTGGAGTTGCTTCTAATAGTAACGGACTAATATAATCATCAATTAATGTTTGTAAAAATAGTGATGATGACACACTTGCTAAAGAACTAATTACAATACAGATTAATACAAAAATAAAACGAATTTTGTATTTACTAATATATGACATCAATCGCTTGATTGTCTGTGTATTTACTTTCTTTTTTGGTTTACTCATTGTGCCACCGCCTTTACTTGAGATTCATAAACTTCTCGATAAATTTCACAAGTTTCTAGTAACTGCTCATGTGTACCGATTGCATTGATTTCACCTTCATCAAGAACGATTATTTTATCTGCATCTTGGATAGAAGAAACACGTTGTGCAATGATAATCTTTGTTGTATCTGGAATTTCTTCTAAAAATGCTTTACGAATAAGTGCATCGGTCTTTGTATCTACTGCACTTGTAGAGTCATCTAAAATAAGGATTTTTGGTTTCTTTAATAATGCTCTTGCAATACAAAGTCTTTGCTTTTGTCCACCAGATACATTGCTACCACCTTGTTCAATGTAAGTATCGTATCCTTTTGGGAATAAAGTAACAAAGTCATGTGCCTGTGCTAACTTACATGCGTGAATTAACTCTTCGTCTGTTGCATGTTCATTTCCCCAACGTAAGTTTTCTTTAATTGTTCCAGAGAATAATACATTTTTTTGAAGAACCATAGCAACTTGGTTTCTAAGTGCTTCAAGGTCATAGAATTTTACATTCACTCCACCAACAAGAAGCTCTCCTTCTACTACATCATAAAGTCTAGGAATTAATTGCACAAAACTTGTTTTTGATGAACCTGTTCCACCAATGATACCAACAGTTTCTCCTGATTGAATAGACACATTAATATCTCTAAGACATCTTTTTTCTTTATTTTTTGAATATCCAAATTGAACATTCTTAAATTCAATAGAGCCATCTTTTACTTCTTCAATAGGATTGTTTCCATTTGTTAAATCACTTGTTTCATCTAATAATTCAACAATACGTTCTGCTGATGCTCTTGAGATAACAATCATAACAAATACCATGGAAAGCATCATTAAACTCATTAAAATTTGCATTGTATAAGTTACTAAACTCATTAATTGTCCAGTAGTAAATCCAATAGCTGGATTGTTACCAGAAGCAATTACCATTCTTGCTCCAAACCATGCAATGACAATCATACAAGTATATGCACAAAATTGCATAATTGGTGCATTAAAGGATAAGATTTTTTCTGCCTTTGAAAAATCTTTGTAGATTTCTTCTGAAATGGCATCAAATTTTTCAATTTCACGTTCTTCACGAACAAATGATTTTACTACACGAATTCCATGAAGATTTTCTTGAACTACATTGTTTAACTTATCATATTTTTTAAATACACGTTCAAAAATTGGATGGGCCTTTGACATAATAAAAAACAATCCAAATCCTAGTACTGGAATACAACCTGCATAGATTAAAGATAGTTGTGGACTAATTTTTAATGCCATAACAACAGATAAAATTAACATTACAGGACAACGAAATGCCAATCGAATAATCATTTGATACGCATTTTGTACGTTTGTTACGTCGGTAGTAAGACGTGTAACAATACTAGCCGTAGAAAATTTATCAATATTTGAGAAAGAGAAGTTTTGTACGTTATAATACATATCTTTTCTTAAATTTTTTGCAAATCCTGCAGATGCAACCGCTGCACTCCTACCAGATAATACTCCAAACAATAATGCGATTGCTGATGAAAATACTAGGAATAATCCCATTTTGTAAATGTATCCCATATTTCCAGCATCAATACCATAATCAATTAAATTTGCCATTAAAATTGGAATGATAACTTCCATTACTACTTCCATGACAATAAAAATAGGTGCTAAAATGGAGCTTTTCTTATACTCTCTAATACAACTAGCTAACCTTTTTATCATTACGCTCTCCTCCTATCCTTCTTCTTATCATCTATCTTATTCGTTCTTCATCTAACAAAATATAAATCTTTTATAGATATATTTAACACTTATTGGATTTATTTTTTTCCTTTAAGTTATGACTCATCTTTTCCAATAAAACATATAGTTGTTCTATTTCTTCTTCACTTAACCCTTGTATTAAACACTCCTCTACACACTTTGAGTCTTCAATAGCAATTTTATGAAGTTCCCATGCTTTCTGTGTTAAGACAAGTTTTTTTAGACGTGCATCATAACTTACTGGTTCTCTCATAATTAGCCCTTTTTGTTCCATTAACCCTACGACTTTTGAAACCGTAGAACGACGAATGGAAAATTCTTCTTCCACATCTTTCTGAAAAATATCTTTGTCCTTATTGCATGCCAAGTAACCAATAATCCAACCATTTGCTCCTGTGACACTATCAATATAGGCACGATTAGGACCATGCTCAAATTCTCTACGAATCTTGGTCGCCAATCTCCTTATTTCCAAATTGATTGACCTTTTATGATTCACCACTATTCCCTCCATACTTATAATTGTTAGATATAAAACTAATTCTTGGATATTTTACATAGAGAATAGGTATAAGTCAAGTAATTTCTTACGAAAAAAGGCTTAAAAAGGTAGGTATCTTTTCTAAAATCTTTTTCATTTCACATTTTCTTACAAAAAACACATTATATTTTTCATTCTTTTTGTTTATTTTTCTAATTGTATTTTCTAACTTCTTTATACATTATTACCTACCTTACTAAGCAATAGAGATATATTTTTCTATCTATGGTTCTCTTACCTTATTATTCTTATCCTTGTACTCTTATATGGCTTCCACCAACTTTTTCCTTTGTAACAATAATTTGCTTTTCCACTCGTTCTTTTAATTCAGAAACATGAGAGATAATTCCTACCAAACGATTGCCCTGACTTAACCCCATAAGTGCTTTCATTGCTTGGTTTAAAATATCCTCACTTAGTGTTCCAAACCCTTCATCAATAAACATAGTATCTAACTGGATTCCTCCTACACTTTGCTCAATTTCATCAGAAAGTCCTAATGCTAGAGCTAAGGAAGCAACGAAAGACTCGCCTCCTGATAAGGTAGTAACACTTCTCGTTGTTCCATTGTAATGGTCAATTACATCAATTTCTAGTCCACTTTGGCTTCGTTGATTGTTGGCTTCTTCCTTTCGTTTTAACTCATATTGACCACTGGTAATAACCATTAGTCTTGTATTGGCGTGTGCAAGCACTTGGTCAAAGTATGACATCTGAATATAAGTTTCTAACATAATTTTATCTTTTCCTTGTACTGCTCCATTGGCAGTATTTGATAATGCCTTTACAGATTGATAGGTTTTCTCAACTTCTCTCATTACAACTTGCTTTTCCATTATCCCCAAATAACATCGCTTGTTATTTTGTAATTGAACTTGTAATTGTTCTTTTTCCTTTGTTTTTCCTTCTTTTTTGTTTGTTAAATGATTTTCCTTTTCATACAACACTTCTATGGATTCATATGGAAACTCCTCTTTTTGATGTTCTAACGTTTCAATTGTCAATTGGTACTCATGTATTGTTCTATCAAGTAACTCATAATCTTTTGTTGCCTGTTGTATCTGATGTTCTATTTTTCCCTTTTCCAATTCCAATGCTTGAATAAATGCAATGGCAGTTTCTTCTGTATCAAATGGCAATTTTTCTTTTTCTTCCTTGTACTGTTGTTCTAGTAAGTTTCTTTCCCCTTCTTCTTTTCCTAACAGACTTTGTTTTTCTTCTATTTGTTTTTGGCTATCCTCTTGCAAGGCTTGTAACTTTTTATACTCCTTTTCTAGTGTTCCTTTCTTTCTTATTTGTGTATCTATATAAGCTAGCTTTTCTTTGATTTTTGCCTTTTTTCCTTGTATTTGCTTATATTTTTCATTGCCCTTTTCTTTTAATTGTTCAATTTCATATTCTCCAAGAATTTGTTTTATTTGAGTTTGTAATAACTTCCTTTTTTCTTCCAACACTCCATACACTCGCCCTGCTTCTTCACTTTTTTCTCTATCTTCTTTATCATATTTCTCTAATTGTTGTTTTTCCCTTTTTAATTCTTCTTGTGTTGGCAGTGTTTCATGCAAGATTGCTAGCTTAGGATGACTTTTAGAACCACACACAGGGCAAGCCACTCCTTCTTTTAAATCTTTTGCTAATAAGCCTGCTTGTCCATCTCTATATGCCCTTTCTTTTTCTTCATATTCACTTTTTGCATGAATAAAACATTGTCTTATGTTTTTGTATTCTTCCTTTACTTTTGCATAGTTTTTTTCTTCTTCTACATAGCTTTTATAACTATGAATTAATTGTTGTAACTCTGCTTCTTCTTTTTCTATATTATCTGCTTCATACATGGCATCGGCTTGCTCTTTTTCCATTCCTACCATACGTTCTAATTCATGATTTATTTGTTGTATTCTTTTTTTGCACAACTCTCTACTTGTAGATAAGGATTCCAATTCTTTTTTACTTTTTTCTTCTTTTTGCTTCATGTACAAAAATGCCTGATACAAGTCATCTACTTGTTTGTATTGCTTAAGCTGCTCTGACTCTTTTGTAATTTGAACAGATAATGCTTGAAATATTGGCTCTTTCTCCCTTGCTTTTTCAAACGCCTCCTTAATATCCTTTCGTTTTCTTTCCGCCTCACCTAAAAGTATTTTTGTTTGCTCAATTTCTTTTGTTCGTTTTAATTCTTGCTCTGTTTTACCAATGACTTGGTGTATATGAGTTATTTCCCCCTCTAACTGCTCTACTTCCTTTGATACTTTCGTAATAGTTTCTTCCTCTTTTTTTATCAACTGCTCTAACCCTTGTACAATATCATCAAATAATACTTGACTATTTTCTTTCTTTTCTTGATGAATGAGCATATATAAGTCTGTATCTTCCTTACACAAAATACCATCTATATATTGAGCAATGCTATTTTTTAATGCTTCATATTCTGCCTTTAATTTTCCTGTTTCTATTTTTAATCGTTCTTGCAACTGTTGATAAGGTTTTGTTTTAAATATTTCTCGAAAAATTTTACTCCGTTCCTCTGTTTTTGCAAGTAATAACTTTAAAAAATCACCTTGAGCTATCATTGCTATTTGAGCAAACTGAGCTCGATTCACCCCTAAAATTTGTGTTACTTCCTTTGTTACTTCTGTATATTTATGTATTATTTTTCCATCTGGCAAGGTTAATATAGCTTCTGCCCTCTCCTTTGTAAAACCTTCTCCTCGTTTGCTTGGACGCATATACTCAGGATTTCTATAAATATGATACGTTTCTCCACGATACATAAATTCTAGTTCTACATAAGTCTTTGTATCTTTTTTTGCATACTTACTTCTTAAAGAATCTACACTACGAATGGTTCCGCTGGCTTCTCCATATAAAGCAAATATAATTCCATCAAAAATAGTTGTCTTTCCTGCACCTGTATCACCAGTAATTAAATAAATACCTTGTTCTCCAAGTTGATTAAATTCTATGACTTCCACATCTGCATACGGACCAAATCCAGATAATGTTAATTTTATCGGTTTCATCTAATTTTCCCCTCCATGTTCCCAAATATCTTCCATTAGTTTTGTGATAAACTGTATTTGCTCCTCACTCATTGTACTATTATTTTGCACTTGATACAGTTCTTCAAATAATTGGATTGGTGTCTTTTCTTTGGCTTTCTCAACATTTTGTAACTTTTGATTTTCTCTTGTTCGTTTGTTATCATAAGAAATACTCATAAGATTTGGATAGATTGTCCGAAGTTTTGCCATAACATCTACAATATCTTCTTCATCTGTTAATGTAATATGAATATAATCGTCTACATTGGTAGTTTTATAATGCTCCTTTGCTGTTACAAACTCATAGCTTCCTTTTATTGTTCTCATATCTCGCTTTGGAATCAAAGGCACTTCTTCAATGGTTATATTTCCTTTTTCTTTCATATCTATAATGGTTGCCGTTTTCACATGCTTTTCTTCTGAAAATGAATATTTTAATGGTGTTCCACAATATCGTATAGTTTCTCTGCCAATGGACTGTGCCCCATGAATATGCCCTAGTGCCACATAATCAAAGGCTTCAAACAATCTACTATCTACATTATCCATTCCTCCAACAGAAATTTCTTCTGAATCGCAAGTAATGGCTCCTGTTACAAATTGATGACTTACTAATATATTTCTTCTTTCTTTTTCTATTGTTATATGTTTCATAATAGTTTCTATGGCATCATTATAAGATTGTATTTCTTCTTCATAAAATGGTCGTACCATTGCAGGTTTGATAAATGGTAGTAAGTAAATAGCAATTTCTCCATAGTTATCTTTTGTTATGATTGGTTCAATGATTCCATTAAATACGTTTGAAATATAAACGTGACTGTTTTTTAATAATGAAGACGCAAAGGATAATCGTTCCATAGAATCATGATTTCCACTAATCATATAAGTAGATAAGTTTCGTTTTGATAATTGACTTAAAAAATCATCTAACACTTGAACAGCTTCTGCTGATGGAATTGGTTTGTCATAAATATCCCCTGCTAATATGACACCTTCTACTTGTTTTTCCTCAATAATATCTAAAATATTTTGTAAAATATATTTTTGGTCGTCTATCATTGATATTTCATTGACTCGTTTTCCAATATGTAAATCTGATAAATGTATCCATTTCATAATTATCTCCTTCTTAATCATTGCTCTAATACTTAATTACTAATTAAAGAAAGCAAGAGAACATCTCCCTTGCTTTGTAATCTCATTTATTATTTTTATCTTATAATGTTTCTGCTCTTTCTTCAATGTTCTTTTTAAAATTAATCACTTTATGATTATATTCTTGATTCATTAAAGGGGAATGAATAATAAAGTCTGCTGATGCTTTGTTATTGGCAATTGGAATATCATATACTTGTGCAATACGAATCAGTGCCTTAACATCTGGGTCGTGTGGTTGTGCTGTTAATGGGTCAGAAAAAAAGATTGCTACATCTACTCTTCCCTCTACAATCTTTGCTCCGATTTGTTGGTCGCCACCTAATGGACCACTATTATATCCACGCACTGGTAAACCTGTCTTATCTGTAATCATACGGGCAGTTGTTCCTGTCCCACATAAAAAGTGATTTTTTAAAATCTCTTTATTTTCTTCACACCATTGAATTAACTCTGCTTTTTTTCCATCATGGGCAATAAGTGCAATATTTTTTTGCTTTCCAATGGTTAATGTTACATAATTTTCATTCATAATTTCTTTCTCCTATCCCAATTCTTTTGTTCCTATGTCTGATAACCTTCATATAAAATAGTTTGATTGCTATCATTTTATAGAACTATACTAACATTAACTACAATATAACGCAATAGGATTCCCTAACTCCTTAGAATAATTTTACAATTCCGTTCATACATTCAATTATAAATCTCTTATATTTTTATAAAAATTGTAATCTTTCGTTTTTTCACTTGTAATTCTCCTTGTTTTGTATTACAATCTATGCTGGCAATTGAGTTTGAATAAAATGTAAACTTTTTTTTAACTTTTGGACATAATTTAGACATATTTATTAGTTTATAATAGCGATAGCGTTATATCTGATAACAAAGAGGAGACTAGAATGATTAAGTTTATTAGTGTTTTTAATTTTATTATTTTGATTTTATTTTTCTGTTGTTATTTCTATCAAGCAGTTTATGTATTCATTCGCTTTATCAAAAAGCAAAAAGATCATACAGCAGAAACTTTTCATAAATTCGCAATTTTAATTTCTGCAAGGAATGAAAACTCGGTAATTAGTGGTTTGCTAGAATGTTTAAACAATCAATCCTATCCATCAGACTGTTATGATATTTATGTAGTAGCTGACAACTGTACTGACAATACTGCAGATATTGCTCGTTCCCATGGTGCATTTGTATTTGAACGTTTTAATAAAGAGCAAGTTGGTAAAGGATATGCCCTTGATTATGCATTAAAAAATATTAAAAAATCAAAAGGATATGAGTTTTATGATGCTTATATTGTCTTTGATGCCGATAACTTATTAGATGAAAATTACTTAATGGAAATGAACCACACCTTTGATAGTGGATATGATATTTTAACTAGTTATCGAAATTCAAAAAATTATGATTCCAACTGGATTTCTGCTGGATATGCATTATGGTTTTTAAGAGAGTCTAAGTACTTAAACGGTTCTCGTATGCTATTTAATACAAGTTGTGCCATTTCAGGAACTGGATTTTTAGTTTCTAGCAAAATTATTGCACAAAATGATGGTTGGAAACACCACCTTTTAACCGAAGATATTGAATTTTCTATTGATAATGCCATTCAAGGTAATAAAATTGGATATTGTGAAAAGGCTGTATTATATGATGAGCAACCAGTTGATTTCCATGTTTCTTGGTTACAACGTCTTCGTTGGGCAAAAGGTTTTTATCAAGTATTCTATAACTATGGAAAGCAATTAGTAAAAGGTTGTGTCAAAGAACATAGATTTCAATGTTTTGATATGTTAATGACCATTGCTCCTGCAACTTTAATTACACTATCTACATTGTTATTTAATTTTTTCTTTATTTGTTATGGAATTGTAGAGCAATCTCCTGATATTGTAAACCTTGCCATTTATGAAGTATTTTCTACACTAGCTGGTGTATATTTGTCTTTATTTTTAGTTGGTGCAATTACAACGATTACAGAATGGGAACAAATTCATTGCTCTAGTTTTAAGAAAATTATATATTTATTTACTTTCCCAATTTTTATTTTTACCTATATACCAATTGCTATTGTAGCATTATTTAAAAAGGTTACTTGGGTTCCAATCCAACATACCATAAGTAAAAATGTAGAAGAAATTCGACAATAAATATACCAAAAAACAATGATTTCTATTATAAATATTACATAATATAAAAAACGACTTGAAACAATTAGATGATCTCTAACGTTTCAAGTCATTTTTTTAATTACTATTTGCAAATTGTGAGTTATATAGAGCTTCATAGGCTCCTTTTTTCGCTAACAAGGATTCATGGGTTCCTTGTTCAATAATATCTCCATCTTTTAAAACGAGAATTAAATCTGCATTTTTAATTGTAGATAATCTATGAGCAATAACAAAAGAAGTTCTTCCTTCCATTACTTTTTTCATAGCATCTTGTAGCATACGTTCTAATCTAGTATCTACGGAAGATGTTGCTTCATCTAAAATTAAAATATGAGGATTTTTCAAAATTGCTCTTGCAATAGTTAATAATTGCTTTTCTCCTTGAGAAATATTATTGGCCTCTTCATTAATTGGAAAATCATAGCCTTTTGTTAAGGTACGAATAAAATGATGTACATTTGCCATCTTTGCAGCATCAATTACCTCATCTTTTCTCGCATTTAATCTTCCATAGTGAATATTGTCATAAATGCTACCTTTAAATAACCAAGTATCTTGTAATACTAAAGAGAATAGTTTTCTTAAATCTTCCCTATTCATCTCTCTAATGTCAATACCATCAATCTTAATCGAACCACCTTTTACGTCATAAAAACGAAGAAGCAAATTCATTAATGTTGTTTTTCCTGCACCAGTTGGTCCTACAATGGCTACCATTTGTCCAGGTTTTACTTCAAAGTTTACATCTTTCATTAATAAATCATCGTGATAGCCAAATTGAACATGCTCAAATGTTACTCTACCTTCAATTTGTTCTTCATCAATTTGTACACTACCCTCTTGTTCTTCCTCTTGTTCATTTAACAAGGTGAAAATACGTCCCATAGCAGAAAAAGCTGCTTGCACTTGTGCAGATAGCTGTGATACTTGTGATAGTGGATTATTAATTGCCCAAATATAACGGACAAATGCTTGTAATCCACCAATGGATACCGTTCCACCTATCACCAAAATACAGCCAATTACAGATACAATACCAATGGTAATGTAAGTAACAAGAGAAACACATGGTGAAATTAAAGAAGACATAAATTGTGCCTTAAATGCTGCCTCACACATATTGTTATTTACTTCTATAAATTTGTCAATGGAATCTTCTTGCTTATTAAATAATTGAATTTCACGAAATCCTGTATATAATTCTGTAATGGTACCATTCATTTCTCCAACCATTTTTTGTTGGTTATCAAATAACTTTTGTGAACGATTGACAAACGCTCTTGTAATAGCGATTGCAAGTGGGATAATAATCATTGCTACAATTGTCATTACCCAATTAATACGAAACATCATTATTAATACAAAAATTACAGTTAAAATAGCATCAAATACTTTTGTTAATGTTTGCTGTAATGCATTGCTTAATGTATCTACGTCATTGGTTACACAACTTAATACATCACCAACTGGACGGTTATCAAAGTATTTTACTGGCAATTTTTGTATTTTCATTTGAAGTGCATTTCTCATATCATGCATTGTTTGTTGGATAGCATCTGTAAGGAAAAATGCAGTAAGAAGCTGTGATGCTGTTTTAATTACATACATAGTTCCAAGCAATGCCATAATATGAAAAACAATGCCAAAATGAACATGAGCTCCTGTTACACCTGCTATTATTTCTGTTGCATCTTTTGCAAGTTGAGTTGTAATTCTGCCCTCAATGGTTGGATTGATTGCCAATGTTAAGTTGGATACAACTACCATTGCTAGTGCAAATATTAACTTAAAGCGATATGGCTTTACATAATGAAATAATTGACCAATACACTCTTTTGGACTTGTCTTCTTATTCATGTTGCATTTCCTCCTCGCTTAATTGTGAAGCTGCAATTTGATAGTAAATTGGACAACTTTGTAATAATTCTTTGTGTGTTCCTTTTCCTACTACTTTTCCTTCATCTAACACAATAATTTGAGTTGCGTCCATAATTGTGGACACGCGTTGAGCTACAATTAACATAATGGAATCTTTTACTTCTTTCTTTAACTGACGGCGTAATGTGGCGTCCGTTTTAAAGTCAAGTGCTGAAAAGGAATCATCATATATGTAGATTTCTGGCTTTCTTACCAATGCTCTTGCAATAGAAAGACGTTGCTTTTGCCCTCCTGAAAGGTTAGTTGCACCTTCTACAATCATTTCTTTAAATCCTTCTGGTTTTTCCATAATAAAATCATAGGCTTGAGCTACCTTAGCCGCATGAATAATTTCTTCCATGGTAGCATCTTCTTTTCCAAAGCGGATATTTTCTTCTATTGTTCCACGAAATAGAGTTGCCTTTTGAGATACAAACCCAATTTTGTTACGAAGAATTTCAATATCATACTCTTTAATATTAACTCCATTAATGAGAATTGCTCCTGCATTTACATCATAGAATCGTGGAATTAAGTTAATTAGTGTACTTTTTCCTGAACCGGTACTACCAATAAATGCAACAGTTTCTCCTTTTTTTGCCTCAAAAGAAATATGTTTTAATACAGCCTCTTCTCCATCTGGGTATGCAAAGGTAACATCATCAAATACAATGCTACTTTCTTTTTTATTTTCTTCAATGACTTGTGGACTGTTTTGAATACTAGATTCCATATTTAATACTTCCATAATACGTTTTGCAGATACATTGGCTCTTGGATACATCATAAATACCATACAAAACAACATAACTGAAAGCATGGCATGGAATAAATAATCCATAAATGCTACTACCCTTCCTACTTGAATTGTATTGGCATCAATCATTTTTGCAGATACATAATAAATTGCAATTGCTGCCATATTCATTAGTAAGAAAAAGATTGGCTCAGTAGTAGACATTAAACAAAATAACTTTTTAGACTGCTTCATAAAAAATTTATTTTCCGTATCAAAACGACTGGTTTCGTATTCATTATTGTTACAAGAACGTATTACTCGTATTCCAGTTAAATTTTCTCTGAAAATTCGATTAATAGAGTCTAGTGACATTTGTTGCTTTTCACTAATTGGGGAAGATATTTTTGCTGCTATAATAACTCCACCAACAACTAATGGTACTGTGGCTAATACGATAAATGATAAACTTAGCGATGTTTGAATAATTAAAATATAGCTACTAATTATCATAACAGGTGTTAGTAGTGCCATTTTTAAAATTGTATTTAGAAACATCATAATTTGATAAGCATCATTATTGGTTCTTGTAATAAGTGATGATACTCCTAATTGATTCATCTCTGCATGAGATAAACTTTGTACTTTTTTAAATGCTTCCAAACGAATATCTCTTGTAACTAGCGTAGATATTCTTGCACAACAATACCCTAGTAAAATAGTTCCTCCTGCACCTAATACAGAAATAATTGCGATAATACCGCCCATTCGAAATAAATATCCTTTATCCCCTGTAACAACACCTTTGTCAATCATTACTGCTATTACTGTAGGTATTCCCAATTCTACTAAGGCAAATCCAAATACAGAGATTACATTTAAAAGTAATAAGGCTTTATAATTTTTTAAATGTTTTAAAATTAACTTCATCTTACTCCCTCCGTCTTTTCTTCTATATTTTGCCTTTAAAAAAGGCTGAATAAGAAACAGACATCTCAGTCTGAGCCTTATCCAGCCAATCATTTCTTCGAATGATTCACCCTCCGAGCCAATGTGTATATTATACGAAGTTTTCTATTTTTTGTCAAGAAACCTATTAATTGATATTTATAGCAATTTCAATGTCATTTATTTTTTTGTATAATGATAATAAAAAATATACTGTTGAATTACGCCTTCATAACCTTTGTAACGGTCAAATGGAAAACCATCTTTGTAATTTTCCTCTAATACTTGTTTGATATGAGTATCAACTGGAAAGGCCTGTAAATGATGTAACCCAAATAGGCAAATACAATCAGCTACTTTTTCTCCAACTCCATATAGTTTTAATAATTCATTTTTTGCCTCTTTATATGGCATAGTCTTTAGTTTGTCTAAATCTACTTCTCCACTAGCAATGGTATTTGCAACCTTTACAATATATTTGCTTCGATACCCTAAGTTACAACTTCGAAGCTCCTCCTCTGATACAACAGAAAGTGCTTCTGGAGTTGGAAAGGTGTAATAGACTTGATTATCTTCTGTGTAACACTCATTTCCATATGTTTGGCAAAGTGTTTCTATAATCATTCGAATACGCCGAATATTATTTTGTTGAGAAATAATAAATGAAATAATCATTTCCCAGAGGTCTTGTCGTAAAATACGAATTCCTTTTCCATAGGATACTGCATTTTGTAAGTAAGCATCTTCTTTATCAATGTTGTCTATATAGACGTTATAATCGTTTTCTAAATCAAAGTAGCCTTTCCAAAAGGTTTCAAATTCTTCCTCCGTACAATAAAAAATAGTTTCTTTTCCCTCTTGTTCCTGTATTTTTAAATGGCGACTTGCTACCACTATTTCGTATGTATCATTTTCTAATGGTTTCATACGAAAACATTGTCCTGAATTCCATATTTGAGCTACTGAAAAATGTGGATTTTTTATAGTTACCATATATATCTCCTTTTGTCTTTACTGTCCAGTTATCTCTTTTCCTATATTCGTTAATAAACTGTGTTCTCCTCTTACAGTATCTTGTGTTAATTCCCATATCATTACACCACCTAAATTTTGTAATGAATATCTGGTTTTCTTTCGTATAGTATCCACACCATTATACCAAACTTCCATTCCATTATAAGTGATAGTATCTTTGCTCCATGCATTTTGGTTGGAAGCTAATAAATCCTCATAAGATGCCCAGCTTGGTCTTGCATAAAATGGCACACCAAGAACTACTTTACTTGCTGGTAATCCTCTTGTTTCTTTCCAATATTTTGCTGAATTAACAGCAAATTCATAGCTGGAATGACGACTTCCTTCTCCACCATCGTATGCCATTACATGAATCCAATCCACTGCTTGTAGTACGGCATCACTATGTGCTTTTGCATCATAATAGATATTTCCATCAGCAGTTGCCCCACTAAGAACAGCAGTCGTTAAAATTTTGCCTCGATTATGTAGTTCGTTTGCTAGGGAAAGCATAACTGCTTCGTACTGTTTTCCTGATGTTCCATCTACCCTTGGATGCTCCCAGTCCATATCTATTCCATCAAATCCATATTGGTCACACATTGTAAGAATTGCTGATACAAAAGCATTTCTTTTCTCCTCTGTGCTAGTAGCAGATACAAAAACATTCTCTAATGGAGTATCATTGTAACTCCAACCACCAATAGCCAATAATACTTTTCTACCTGTATTATGAGCTTCCTGAATGATTTGTTTTGCAGTATCAGCATTTTCTAATGGGCGAAGCCCCCCTTCTGCCGTTGGAATGGCCAAAGAATAAATAATATGGGTTAATACATCGTATTGAAGCTTATGCTTTTGTTGTGGTTTCCAAGATGGATAATATCCAACAACTTTAAATCCACTATTCGATACTGCTCCTCCATTATTATTGGTTGATGTTTGTGGAGCTGTTTCTGGCTCTGTGTTTGGTGGGGTAGAAACTGAATTTGTTTCTCCAGTATCTTCCCAAACATCTGCTTGCCCTGGAGTTTCTCCTTGTGTCCACCACTTTGCCTTATATATTTTATTTTTATAAGTTACCTTATCTCCACCAACTTAGACAGCACCTGCATCCCATGTTGCAATAGTTTCCCCTTGTGATGTATTGGAAGTAGAATTGCTAGATGGTTGTGTGGAAACTATATTTTGCTGTTGGTTACTGGTATTTGCTTGAGGTTTTGTTTCTTCTTTTTGATGATTGTTGCTTTGAGCATTTTCATTTTTGTTAGTGTTACTATTAGTAGAACTACTATCCTCGTTATTATCTTCTTTGCTCTCATCTTCATCTACTGTATCTTCTGTATTGTTTGTATCTTCTTGTGTACCGTTATCACTTGTTGATTGTATTTCTTCTGTCAACTCTTCTGAATCTTGTTTTACAGATTCTTGTTCTGCATTGTTTACTGTTTCTTTTTTTGTTTCTTCTTGTGATATATTTTGTTGTTTTTTACTTACATGGTCTGTTACTACTAAAGTTAATATTACACCTAATATTAGACCTATTATAATTGCTATGATAGGAAGTATTAGTTGTTTTTTTTCCATAATCTACCTCTCATTTATTATTTTTCTTGCTTCCTAATAAGCAATTCCGCTTTTTTCACTTTTAAAAATAAAGGCACATATTCTGTAATTACTGATGAACTTTCCAATCCATACCATTGAATTTGTGAACCTGCCAATTTTCTTATTTTGTACTTTAGAGAAATGATAAGACGTTTCCATGAAACAATATCACTTTCTGGTACAAGCATTTTCTTTAACATACAAAATCGAAATGTTCCTATTTCTGTATCATTGTGATAAATAGAATATTTTTGATTTTGTGGTGGTAACTCTCCTGTATTCATTAAATCACCAACAATTTGTCGAATAAAGACATTTACTCTCTGGTTGATTTTAAATCCTAAGGTAATTCTTACTCTAAAAATGTAATCCGTTCCAAAACTATCTACTGTATATTCATGTTCATATGGTTTATCACTTACAATTAAACTTACAAACCAATAAGTTCCTGCTCTCTTTGTATTTTTATTTAAAATAGAATATAACACATCTCGCTCTATTTCATCATCTTTTTGTTCGTTTATAATATATACAAGATTATCTGTAATATATGGAATTTTTTCATCATTTTTTAATTCCTCTAACATAGGAATGTAATCTTTTATATGCAATAACAATTTTTGGGAACGTTCGATTGCCGTTGCCTGATGCCATATAATCATAATTCCTAAAAGCACAAATGCTAATAAAAGAGCTACATAGCCACCTTTTGAAAATTTACTTAAACTTGATAAGAAAAAGAACCCTTCCAATCCTCCAAAAAATAGAAGAAAAATAAATGGCAATACTTTTTTCTTTTTTAATTGCTTTAAATATACAAATAGCAACACAGTTGTCATTAACATTGTCATAGTAATTGCTAATCCATAGGCAGACTCTAATCTGGCGCTAGAACGGAAATATAACACTACTACAATACAGGCAACCCATAACGTTCCATTCACTAAAGGAATATAACTTTGGCCTTTTGTTTGTGATGGATATGTAATTTTCATTCTTGGCATTAAATCCAATCTTGTTGCTTCAGATACCAAGGTAAATGAACCTGTAATTAATGCTTGTGATGCAATAATTGCTGCAATTGTACTCAAAATAACTGCTCCCATTCTCATAGTAGTTGGTAACATTTGAAAAAATGGGTTCATATCTTCAATATTCATAAGTGCCTGATTTCCTTGGTTTTGTAATAACCAAGCACCTTGCCCCAAATAATTTAGGATTAAGCAAATCTTTACAAATGGCCAACTTAAATAAATGTTTCCTTTTCCAACATGACCCATATCAGAATATAACGCCTCTGCTCCTGTAGTTGCTAAAAAAACACTTCCCAAAATCATAATTCCAACAGAATTAGAAGGGCTAGTTAAAACTCTAATGCCTCGAAGTGGATTCAATGCACGAAATACAGAGATATCGCCTACAATGTTATATAATCCTGCAATTGCTAAGAATAAAAACCAAATGCTCATAAATGGTCCAAAGGCTTTCCCTATAATACTAGTTCCTGCCTTCTGTACCATAAATAAAATAGAAATAATAATCAGTGTAATAAATACAATGGTACTTTGTCCATCTCCTAACAGATGATGAAGTAGAGAAACACTTCTTAGTCCCTCAATTGCAGTTGTAACTGTAACAGCAGGTGTTAACACACTATCTGCTAATAATGCCGCTCCACCAATCATTGCAGGAATAATTAAATATTTTCCACACTTTTTAATTAGACTGTATAGTGCAAAGATTCCACCTTCCCCATGATTGTCTGCCTGCATAGCAATTAATACATACTTTACTGTTGTAAGTAAGGTTAATGTCCATATGATTAGTGACAAAGACCCTAGAATTAGCTCATCATTAATGTGTAGGATTCCTCCATTGCCTGCAATAATTGATTTCATAACATACATTGGCGATGTTCCTATATCTCCATACACAACACCTAGTGCAATCAATGCTGCCCCTGCACTAATTGGAATTTCGTGATGCTTCTTACAATCACCCATAGCCACTATCTGTAACCTCCTGTAAATTAATAACATTTTATTAATAAGAAAAAGGCGGATTACCCGCCCTTTTGCCGTATATGTGCAGTATATCAAAGTAAGATATAAAAAACAAGTTAAAACAATGTAAAGGTTTTGCCTTCCTATGTTTCTTTTTCGTTATGATTCTCTAATTCTTCTTCCTCCAATATAGAAGTACAATGTGGACATCGTGTTGCCTTAATTGAAATTTCACTCATACAGTATTGGCAAGTCTTTGTTGTAACTTCTTTTATTTCTTCTTTCTTCTTTGCACCAATGGACATTAACTTATTCATCATTTTTAAAATACAAAATAAAATAAATGCCATAATAAAGAAATTAACAACTGCTGATGCAAAGGAAGATGCAAACCCTGCAATATCTGCCCAAGAGTAGCGTGCTGCCCCAGTTACAAAATTTAAAATTGGATTAATAAAATTGTCAGTAAGAGATTTTACAATTCCAGAAAATGCAGTACCAATAATTACCCCTACTGCCATGTCAACTACATTTCCACGAAGTGCAAATGCTTTAAATTCTTCAATAAATTTTTTCATACGTACTCCTTTCCTTTTTCTTATATGCTTTTACTATCTTAAGTTTTCATTTTTTCTCTCATACTATACCATAAAAATAACAGTTAGAAAAGATATTTCCTACTCTATAACAATATAATTGTTATAGCGAAAAAGCCGATTACTTGTAGCACTAACATTGCAGGTACACCAATGGAAAAATATGGTTTTTGTGTTTTATGATGAAACAAATGCATGGCTAATAGACCACCTGCTGCACCACCAAGGAAAGAAGTTCCTAGTAATACCTTTTCTTGTATTCTCCACTGTCCATTGATTGCTTTTTTCTTATCAACAGCAAATAATATAAATGAAATAATACACATAATAAGTACATACAATAAGAAAAATTTATATCTTGGATAAA
The DNA here is from genome assembly GCA_904395845.1 of uncultured Lachnospiraceae bacterium. Classification (GTDB taxonomy): domain Bacteria; phylum Bacillota; class Clostridia; order Lachnospirales; family Lachnospiraceae; genus Fimimorpha. The sequence goes on along the minus strand of CAJFOH010000109.1, from coordinate 10,765 downwards.
AGGTAACGAACCATTTTTCAATCAACACTTTATTTGGACGGTAACATAATAAATATAATAACAATTGGATTACAAACATTGCCCCTGTATAAGCCATTTGGGTAAAAAGTTGCTTTCCTTTTCGATTCCAGATAAAAAATGCCAAAGTTGCACCAACTGCCCCTCCAAGTAAAATACTTACATTAAGTATTACTTGTATTTTTTCTTTTTTACTTGATTTCTTCTTATATAGTAGAAATTCTACAACACTTAATGAAAAGGCTATTATATTTATTATGATAAGATAATTTTCTACGATTCCCATTTAAAACACTCTCCTAACTATGACTATACTATTTCCCTTATTTTTCACTAGCTTCTAAATTACTTAACTAGCAATTGAATTTCTCAATATCTAGTGAACCAAGGTTATTTCATGATTAAAAAAATAGTTGATATATGATTATTTCATGATTAAAAATATAATAATATATGGTTATTCAAAATAAAATGTACGATAAGTACTCATATAATCAGTTAACAATTCATTAACTATCTTTCCTGTTTCCATATTATAAATGCTAGCAATTGAATTTCCGTTGGTCACGCCCCAACCAATTATCAACAAGTTATCACTAATTTGCGTAACATTTCCACAATATGGTGAGAACTTCTCCCCAAATTCGTATTTTTTATAGTTTTCAATGGCTAATTCTTCTTCATTTAACTCAAAATTTATAATGCTAGTTCTACCAACATTGTTGTCATTATTAAAGAATAATAGGTTACCATCAAAATCAAAGTAAGCACAGTGTTGTCTTGAAAATTGTTGTTCTTCTGTTAAACCAAATTCATCATTTGTTCCACCTAAAATCCAGATAATCTCGCCTGTTTTCCTATTGATTTTCACAATGGAGTCTTGATGTCTATTGGATATAACAAAATTATTATCCTTTGGGTCAATTGCAATGCTATTAATATGCATATAATCTTCGTCATTATATCCTAATTCACTATAACTTGTATCAAAAATTGGATAATCTTTACTTAACCATTCAAAAATAACTTTCCCTTGCTTAATTTCTTGAATATATGGACATCTCATTTGCTTTACTGTTCCATCTTCCATATAAAATGGTGCAAAAACCTCTCCAATTAATACATAATGGTCCTTATCTAAGATAATATAGTCATGATTTTCTGTATATTTTGCTTGTGGAACTTTCTTTGTTGGTATCATTTGCAATCGATTGATTTCCTCATAAGATTGGTCCATTAATACAACTTCCCCCAAAATAATACCATTGTTTAATAGTTTGTTTTGGCTATCTACTGGCTCAAAATAAGAATAGATTACTTCATCATTAATCATATTCTTTTTAAAATTATGTAACGCCCCTGTTTCCATTTTTGAATTGTAATAATACACAATATTACCACTCATATCCATTTTATAAATAAAGGAATTACCACTAATGGCAAAATCTCCATAATAATGTCCTGATAAATCTTCCATTTCATAACTTCCAATTTCATATCTTGGAAAGCCCTCTGGCAAGGTAGGAATTAGAATTTTTCGAAAATCATCTCCCTTTTCTATGTAAATTTCAATTACATTATAGGAACTTATTGTACCTAATTCAAGTAGAAATTCTCCCTCATATAGTACCCCGTTGATATATACATTGCTATCTTGTGGTTGCTTTAATTGAATTTTATTTCCTACATCTGTATGCAATGATTTGGCATAAGTTGTTGTTTCTTGATATGCCATATCCACATCAACATCATAATTATTGATTAATAATTGCAAATCTATATTAGATAAGGAATCATTTACTGAAGAACGATACAAACGTTCATCAGATAATTTATTTAACTGTTCTAATTGGTTTAAATTCCCCAAACTATTTAAATTATTGAGATTTTCTTGAATATTTGTATTTGTTTCATTTATTTGACCTAATTGTGTCACCAATGTATCTTTGACACTTTGAATATATGCTAATTCTTTGTATCCAAAATACACCATACTACCGAATAACAAAATAGCTATAGTTATAATTACTAATCTTATGTTCCCTTTCTTATTCATTTATTCGTTCTCTCCTTCTTAAATATTTCTTAAATATTCCTTAAAAGGCTATCAAAAAATTTACCTACTGTCAACATAGGAATTTTAGGAATATATCATCCAATACTTTTACATTATTTTTCTATGTTGTAACTTTTTTTATCCTTTGTTTAAAATTTCTTCTTATTTTTCATTCTTGCATTTGTATTTTTATTGGATTATAAAATTTCTACTAGGATTTTTCTCTTTTTTTTATTATAATAATATGGATATTAACTTTTATTTATTATTTTTTATTTTAAAACTTAAATACTGTAAGGAGGAAGATAAATGAAACTTAATGATTTTTTAACGTCAATGAATGACTTTATGTACACTTATTTGTTACTGTTTCTTCTTATCGGTGCAGATGTTTACTTTACATTTCGTACTCGATTTGTACAACTTCGATTGTTAAAGAACGCTTTTAAAGTAATTGGTGAAAAACCACAAGGCGACAATTCTGAAAAAGAAGTATCTTCGTTTCAAGCACTGATGATATCCACTGCTTCTCGTGTAGGAACTGGTAATATTGCAGGAATTGCTACTGCTATTGCTACTGGTGGACCTGGTGCAGTATTTTGGATGTGGATTATGGCATTACTTGGAGGAGCATCTTCCTTTATTGAAAGTACTCTTGCACAGGTATATAAAGTAAGAGATGGAGAAAATTTTAGAGGTGGTCCTTCCTATTATATGGAAAAGGCATTGAAAAAACGTTGGATGGGTATTCTGTTTTCTATTTTATTAATTCTTTGCTTTGCTTATGGATTTAATGGGCTACAATCCTTTAACATTTCTTCTGCTTTTAGCTATTACATTCCAAATTATGAAGATAGTATATTTCCAATGATTGTTGGATTATTATTAGCTATTGCAACTGCTTTTATCATCTTTGGTGGTGTTCACCGAATTGGATTTATTAGTTCTGTTATCGTGCCTATTATGGCGATTACTTATCTTCTTATTGGAATTTATGTTGTTGTTTTTAATATTACAGAATTACCACATATATTTGGTATTATTTTTAAGGGTGCATTTGATGCAAAAGCTATCTTTGGTGGATTTGCAGGTAGTGCAGTTGTCATTGGTATTAAACGTGGTTTATTTTCTAATGAAGCCGGTATGGGTAGTGCTCCAAATGCCTCTGCCTCTGCTAGTGTAAGTCACCCTGTAAAACAAGGACTTGTTCAAATTATTTCTGTATTTATTGATACATTCCTTATTTGTACAACAACTGCTATGATTCTTTTATTCTCAGGAGTAGAAGGTGTGGCAGGAACATTAGATGGAATTCCATATGTACAAGAGGCAATTTCTGCAAATGTTGGTAAGTGGGGAATTCACTTTTTAACATTCTCTATTCTTGCTTTTGCATTTAGTAGTGTAATTGGAAACTACTATTATGCTGAGTCTAATATTTTATTTATTAAAAATAATAAGACAGTGTTATTTATTTTCCGAATTTCCTGTTTAGTGGCTGTATTTTTCGGTGCACAGGCAGATTTTTCATTGGCATGGAACATTGCTGATATTACAATGGGGCTTATGGCTACTGTAAATATTATTGCTATTGTTCTTCTTGGCAATATTGCAGTTAAGGTATTGAGAGATTATGAAAAGCAATTAAAAGCTGGAAAAAATCCAGTTTTCCATGCAAAAGATGTAGGTATTGAACATGCGGAGTGTTGGGAGGAATAACAATCTCATACATTAATATAATATAAAAAAGAGAGGAATCTGATTTCATCCATATTGGAATGATTGATAATTCCTCTCTTTTGCATAATGTTCTCTTATCCTTTTCTTACTTCTTTTAAATAGAAATTCTTACTTGGATAATCCCCCATTAAGATTGGTAGATTCATTCCAGCTTTCATTAAGCAATCTCCAAGATATAATTCCTCCCCATTATCAATGGTATAATAAGAAGTTGGATTTAGTCCTCTAAGCAGTATTCTATTAAATGGCGCATTTGCCCTTACATGTAATCCTACTACACTTACGAAAGACTCTTTTCCTTCCTTGTCTACAAACTGCCAAGCTGCAATTTCCTCTGTAAGTGGATTAGTTAAACGATAATAATCTCCATATTGAATTACATTATAATGCATTTTAAATTGCTCAATGTGTTGACGGCAACGTTCTTTTTCTTCTTCACTTAACGTTCTAATATCCATTTCATATCCAAATGTTCCTGACATGGCAACGGTTGCTCTTGTATCTAATGTTGTTGTTCTTCCTGTTTGTTGATTTGGAACAACAGATACATGGGAACCTATGGAACTAATTGGATACGCAAATGATGTTCCGTATTGAATGGAAATTCGCTCAATGGCATCGGTGTCATCACTACACCAGATTTGTGGCATATAATATAAAATGCCTGCATCAAATCTACCACCTCCACCAGAACAACCTTCCCATAAAATATTTGGATAATTGGTTATCAATCGTTCCATTAATTCATAAACACCTAGCACATATCTATGACTAGCTTCTCCCTGACGATTGGCTGGAAGCAATTGTGACCATACATCAGATAAGTTACGATTCATATCCCATTTTACATAATCAACCTTGGCGATTTCTAATATTTGGGAAATACTATCATATAAATATTCTCTAACATCTGGACGTGACATATCAAGTACTAATTGATAACGTTCCACATTTGGAGTACGATTTGGAATTTTTAAACACCATTCTGGGTGATTTCTATATAAGTTACTATCTTCACTAATCATCTCTGGTTCAATCCATATTCCAAACTTCATTCCAAGTCCATGGATTTTCTCTGCTAATCCTTCTACCCCAGATGGTAACTTTTCCATATTGCAGAACCAATCCCCTAATCCACTGGTATCAGAATCTCTTTTTCCAAACCAACCATCGTCCATAACAAATAATTCTACGCCAATTTCCTTACCACCTTTTGCTATTTCAACTAATTTTTCTTCAGTAAAATGAAATTCTGTGGCTTCCCAATTGTTTAATAGCACTGGCTTTCTTTCATGAACAAATTTACTTCTGATTAAATGATTTCGATATAAATCATGATACTTTAACGAAATTTGTTCCAATCCGGAATTGCTATATACAAAAACTACTTCCGGTGTAACAAATTCCTCTTGTGGTTCTAGGTAATAGCGAAATCCTTCTGGATGTATGCCCATTACAAAACGTGTATGGTTGATTTGGTCTACCTCTGCTTCTGCAAGGAAATTTCCACTATATACAAAAGAAGCTCCATAACAGTTTCCATAGGTTTCTCCTGCATTGTTATCGCAAAGAATGACAAATGGATTTTGTTGATGACTAGATGTCCCTCGAATACTTCCAATGGAAAGTTTGCCATGTTCTATTTCTTTTCGTTGCATTACTCTCTCCATTGCGTGACGTCCATGGAAAGATAAAAGGTCCATTTTATTTTGTAGAAAATCAACACAGCAGGACAATGCTTTATTTAGATAAATTGGTGTACTTGTTCCATTATAAATTTTACAAGCCCTTGTAATTACATCTAGGTATTCTAATACACCATAATATAATAGAACTTTTACTCCTGTTGCCTTATCTTTTAACGTAATTTCGAGGGTTTGTGCTTCTGTTTCCTTTGCCCATACTGCTGGCAAACCTTCTAGCTTATATTTCCCATCATAAATTTGATAAGATTCATATATTAGCTCTAATGCCTGACTTCCATCTTCATGTTCCACGCTAAGACAAGTGGAGCGATAATCCCCCACTCCATAGGTAGAATATTCTTGTGGGTATGTATCAAGAGAATATGGTCTGTCCTCTTTTGCTTCATAAGGTGTACCTGAAAACCCTCGGTTTACACCACGAACTAAATAAGATAGGTCCATATGTTCTAATTTATTTCCGTAATAGATATGAAGCAGATGTCCATACTCACTTACTTTCATCTGATAAGTAGATGTTTTTGTATGTATTGTAAATAACTGTTTGTTCTCATCAACAATAATTGCCATTGTTCTGTCCTCCTAATGTCATATTCTAATCATCTATTTTATGGTATTACTTTCTAACCCCGAATAATAGATTTCATTTCTTTATATTTTTATATCCTTTCTTATTCCTATCATAATGTTGTTATATTTTTCAAATAGATAACTTAGAGATAAATCGTATACGAATTATTTTTACTTTGACATTACTTATATTATCAAGTTTTTTATAACTTATACATAGTTTTATTTGACTAATTAACTACCAATATGTTGTATTTTTCTTTTATATTGACATTACCACACACTATGGTATATAGTTATAAAAAAATGTAATATGAAAGGGGGTATATTATGAAAAATTACCTATTTCTAAATAAGGACTATTTTGATATTACAATTTATCAATATGGATATGAACAATGTGAACCTTATCACCCATTTGGTCCTGGTATGAGAGATCATTATTTAATTCATTGTATCTTATCTGGAACTGGAACATATAAAACAAAATATCGTAACCAAGATTTAACCTATGAACTTCATGCTGGCTAAGCATTTCTTATTGAACCAAATCATTTGGTTCATTACTATGCTGATGGAAAGGAACCTTGGGAATATATGTGGATTGAATTTGATGGAATGAAGATAAAAGAATATTTACATCAAGCAGGTCTTAGTCAATCTAACCCTATTTATGAGCCGATTTCACAAGAAGGAGCAACAAAAGCATTTTCCTATTTAAGAGATATTGTAGAACAACCTGATTTACTTTCTGCTGAGGTAATGGGAAATACCTACCTTTTCTTTGCTTCTCTCATTCGTAGTTCAAAAACAGCAAGGAAAATTCCTAAAAATGATTTGCTTGATTTTTATATTCAATCAACGGTGGATTTTATAGAAAATAATTATATGAATGAAATTACTGTTGAAGATATGGCTCTACATCTTAATTTAAATCGTAGTTATTTTAGTAAGATTTTTAAAAGTAGTACTCATAAAAGTCCACAAGAGTTTTTAATTCAGTATCGTATTAATAAAGCTTGCGAACTTCTTAGAAATACTCATACGTCTATTACACAAATTGCACATTTGGTTGGATATAATAATCCATTTCATTTTACTCGTGCATTTAAGAATATTATGGGGATTGCTCCAATGGAATGGAGAAAACGAAATCAAATATAAAAACATAAAAACACACGATGATACCATACTCGTGTGTTTTTTGTTTATCTGCTATACTGGTGTTCCTACTTCGATTAGATTACCATCAAAATCGTAAAAGCGAATCACTTTCTTTCCCCATGGGTACGTTGTTAGCGGTGTTACATATTCTACCCTTTCTAAGTATTTTTCTAACTTTTTTTGAAATTCTTCTATGTTGGTTTCTTCAAAATATAATAGGCTCATATTGTGGTTTGGAATACATTCTTTGTTGATTACTTGTTCCCATGAGTTCATCTCCTGAAGAACAAGACCTTCTGTTAGAATGACCGTTCCTTCTGTATGGAGAATTACCTTTAAGCCAAATAATTGGGTGTAGAAGTCTATGGATTTTTCTATATCATTTACTACAATTAGGGTATTTTTTAGTTTCATAGGGTTGCTCCTTTCGTGGGGGGGGAATATAACTTCTAAACTATTTTCAAATATTTTTTACGCTATCCACTATTTTTCTTGATTGTTTATTAACGATTAGCTAACCAACAAACTCTTTCTAAAAAATTTACTATATAGCTTTTTTTAAGCCAAGGATATCTTCTTGTGCATATCTCAACTACTAGCTGTACATTTCTTTTTGCTTCATCAGTTTTAGGAATAATTACCGTCTGATATAGTCCCTCAAAATCACAACAAACGTCCTGACAATACTCTGTTACTTCCTTAAAATATACTATTAATTTTTCTAAATCTTCTTCCTTAATCTTTGGAAAATCTTTTTTTAATTTTTCTATGGGGTTTTCACCACTTTTTTCAAAACCTGTATGGCTATATGAATAAAAAATTGTGTATATTTCATCCTTATAGCAAGGTGGTTCTAAAACCACCTTATCATCTAAATGTGCCAACAATCTTTCCTTTGATATTAATTGATACTCTTTATTAATCATATTTTTCTCTCCTCATATTCCATCATAAGTTCCTCTGTCAAATATTCATCACTCATACAATGCATATCCGAAATTCCCTGACGAACTAAATCATATACACACCCCTCTTTCTTTCATCACTTCCACAATCTCATTTACAATATACTCTTTGCTTTGTGTGTGAAGCACTTCATATTCTGGGATGATATAACCCTTTAAAATATCACTATCTTCTGTTAGCAATCGATAAACTTGTAATCCATCTTTACCCAAAAGACGTGCCACATTTTCAATACAAAAGATGGCAAATTCTAACTCCTTACTACTCTTTATTATTTCCACTTTCGTCATTCTACTTAAAGCCTCCCATTTTTATTCTAAACTAAAACAGTATCTCATTGCTACTACTGATAACATTACACGTTGTTTATCACATAAATTTCATATCAATATGGGACATAGTATCTATTATTTTATAAAAATACGCCAGAGATACGATACAATATTCTTTGTGATATAGTCGATATCAATGGTTTACACACCAACAATTATATCCCTTAGAACTAATTTAATTATATCATTTCCTTTATTAATTGCCTAGTTTATTATGTATTTATTATGCTATTTTCCTCATATTTATCCAATACATTACAATCCTATCTGAATAATCTAATTATTTTTTATATTTCAATTTTTCCATTGTATCTCTTATTATAATTCTTGTATCTTCCTGAATATTTTTTCATCTGTATGTATTATCTATTTATTATTATCCAACTAACACCCTCTTTTATCTTTCTATTTTTCCCCTTTCTTTTTCTTTATCAATCTAAAAAATCCCAACATTTCTATCATAATATGCGATACAAAATGCTAGGAACGTTTGTTTCATATATTGTTACCTATTATTTTTCTTTAATAATATAGAAGAGTTACCTATTATTTTTCTTTAATAATATAGAAGAAAAACTCCTATCTAATAACATCTTTATCTTCCAATACATTTCCATCTAGTGCTATGATTATAATAATTGCAAACCATTTTTTCCCTTAAAATTCATTTTTTATAAATAAAATGTAGCATAGAAGTTGATAGTTGTGAATAAAAAGTTTATGAATTACAACCTTTGCTCTTATCATTTCTTTCTCACCTGTATTGATACATCTAAAAGTGAGATTCTACTTTTAACATCTTACTTTCTAGTATTTTATAGGGCTTTGATTTTCTTTAACCAATTGTATCATAAGCATTTTTTCTCTTGGTTTTGTGGGTGCATATAAATTTTTATCCTTACCTCAACTAAGATTTTTCACAAAAAAAGAGAATATTTAAGATAATTGCTAACTAATAACTGTTAGTCATTCTCTTAATATCCTCTATACAATCGTTTTATTTTTTACTACCCATTAATTCCAACTGTTTCTTAACATTTGTTTCCATTTCTTCCACAGAATGTGCATCTACTCCATAGACTGTTTTTAAACCATAAGGAACATTTTCCCAAAACTCTTTCCAGTAGGCATGCCTTTTCTTCCCTTGCATATTGCTAATATTTTGTTCTAAAGTCACGTTATTTTCCACAGCACATTCTTTAATGTCCATTGCAATTTTTTCCATTTCTTCATTCCATTTTTTCATGCGTCTAAAAATTTGATCTGGATGAGATGCTGCTTGGAATAATCCTGTTTTCATACCCTCTATCATTCCATCTGCCAATGCTTTGTATTCTTTGGATTTGTCTTCCATGTCAAATGTATATATCCCATTGGACAATAAGGAAAAATGCTGTCCTAATAGTAAAATGTCTAACCTATCCTTTAGCCATTTATAATAGTCTAAATAAGTTGGAATATACTCGATTTCCAATCCCACTTTAATACGAATACGGTTTTTATATCTTTCTTTTAATTCATTTATAACAGATACATACTCATCAAATTCGTTCATATCCATTCGAAAGTGAAATGGATTTTCAGGGAAAGGGGCATGGTCTGTAAATATAATTTCTGTTGCTCCCAGTTCTATAGCTTTTTGAACATATTCTAGTTCTGTTTCTTCACTGGCATGCCTACATCGGTAGGTATGCACATGAAATATTGAAATATCCATCGATTTTACTCCTTTCTATCTTCTTTCCCTCCATTCTGCTTTTCCATTCTTATATTTTTCATCAGTAAGAAAGGTAATATTCATAGGTACCTATAATTATAATCTTCTATACTAAATACACAACAAGCCTTCCTATTTTATATACTAAAAATAAGAAGGCTTGTCCATATGATAGTTATTTATCAATTATCTATTCCCGAATGTGCCAACCCGTTTTAAAAGTTTTATTAACCTTTACTGGAATAACAACCTGTTATCTAGTAGTTTATTATCAACGAAATAATTTCTTAGAACTAAATTACTGTTTTATCTATAGCAATATGAAAATTTAGCAGATCCGTTAAATACACAATTGGTTTCTTTTGATTGATTATCAAATAATCCCATTTGTTCCTTAAAATCATTGACATTTACTTCATTATCAATCATTATTTTCCCTCCATAGTTAACTAATAAATTACAATATGTAAACTCACAGTTGATAACACTACAAGCAATG
>CAJFOH010000108.1 GCA_904395845.1 uncultured Lachnospiraceae bacterium | reverse complement strand
CTAATCCACTAAATGGCTCATCTAAAATTATGATTTCAGGGTTTGTCACTAATGTAGAAGCTAACTGAACTTTTTGTTGATTTCCTTTGGATAGCGTTTCTAGCTTTCTTGTTTCATATTGCTCTACTTCTAATCGTTTCAACCATTTTTTTGCATTTTGCTTCGCTTCATTTTTAGAGATACCACGCAATCTTCCCAAATATATCATTTGCTCAATAACTGTTTTCTTTGGATAAAGCCCTCTTTCTTCTGGCAAATATCCAATTTGTACTTTGGAACGATTAAACGGTTTTCCATCTAATAAAATTTCTCCTTCGTTACCACGAAAAACGTCCATTAAAATACGAATGGTCGTTGTCTTTCCTGCACCATTTCTTCCTAGTAATCCAAGTGCAGAACCACTTTCTGCTACGAATGAAATTCCATGTAATACTTCTGTCTCTCCAAAGCTTTTTTTCAAGTTTTTCACTTCTAGCTTCATAAAATCCTCCCTATCTATTATGTAATATTTTGATATAATCTGATAAATTTTCCAATAAAATCAATGGTTAATATTTGCTAATTAGCTACTTATCATATCCTTATCTATAAACTATATCAATTTATGATATAGTTATATCGTATTTCGATATAGTTGTCAATTTATTTTTTCCATAATTTTCTTAACATTTTCCATTCTTACTATTTCCAATTTTCAATATTAGTTGTTAAACCATTTTTATTTATACTTTACTTTTTTATTAACTAAAATAAAAAGGCATATCTTCAATACTTTATCCTGTTATAGAATAAAATATGAAAAAATATGCCTTTTGACAAGTACTTTCTCTTATATATTATTATTTTTTTATAATCCTAAAATTTTCTTTACAATATATTTCATATCTTCTTTATCACATACCCTATTGTGAAGTACTAAAGCATCTTTTAATTCCTCTACTGCTTTTGGAACAGGCACTTTAGAAATTTTTTCCAACTCTTCTATTTGCTCAAATTCAGTCCTTAAAGTTGCTTTTCCTTCTAATGCTTCTAATACACTACTTGCAAATTTATACGGACTAGCAGTTGATACAATAATGGTCTTTGTGGTATCTCTTGTTTCTTCCCGATACTTGCCATACACACAAGTTGCTACTGCTGTATGTGTATCAATTACATAATTGTCATCTTTAAATATAGATTGAATTGTATGTAGTGTTTCTTCTTGTGTTGCAAAATTACCATAAAAATCCTGTAATTTTTCTTGCATTTCTTTTGTAATACAATAACTTCCTTGTTCCTTTAGTTGATTCATCAACACTTTATTTGCAGTTTCATTCTCCTCACAAAGACTATAAATAAGTCGTTCCAAATTACTAGAAATCAATATATCCATAGAGGGAGAATTGGTTACTGTAAATGTGCGATTTTTATTATAACAACCTGTTTGGAAGAAATCATATAACACTTTATTTTCATTGGATGCACAAATCAACTTTTTAATAGGGATTCCTAAATGTTTTGCATAATATGCTGCAAGTATATTTCCAAAATTGCCTGTTGGCACAACTACATTGATGGATTCTCCTTCTATAATTTCACCTTGCTTTAACATTTGACCATAGGCATACACATAATAAACAATTTGTGGAACTAATCGTCCAATGTTTATCGAATTGGCAGAGGAAAATTGTAATCCAACTTGAGATAATTCCTCTTGTAACTGGCTATCTTCAAATAACTTTTTAACATTTGTTTGAGCATCATCAAAATTACCATGAATAGCTACTACATTAGTATTATCCCCTTTTTGAGTAACCATTTGCATTTCTTGAATGGAACTTACACCATCTTTTGGATAAAAAACAATAATACTTGTATCTGGAACATTAGCAAATCCTGCAAGAGCAGCTTTTCCTGTATCTCCAGATGTAGCTGTAAGAATAACAATTTTATTTTTCAAGTTGTTTTTCTTTGCTGCTGTAACCATTAAATATGGCAAAATAGATAATGCCATATCTTTGAAAGCAATGGTTGAACCATGAAATAACTCTAAATAATATTTTTCTCCTTTTTTTACTAGTGGCGCTATTTCCTTTGTATCAAATTTATAATCATAAGCATTATTGATACAAGTTTTTAATTCTTCCTCACTATAATCAGTGAAAAATAGCTTCATCACCTGATAAGCTGTTTCTTTATAATCTAGTTCTTTTAACTGATTGAATGAAATATCTAACTTTGGCATTTTTTCTGGTACAAATAACCCACCATCTAAAGCAAGACCTTTTAAAATTGCTTGAGAAGCTGTTACTTGTTTTTCATCCCCTCTTGTACTTTTATAAAACATTTCCATATTCAAAACCTCCACTTTTCATACTATATTCTATTTTCTAAATAACATCATAGCACAAGGACTATGATTTGTCATCTATTTTTACGTCTTAGAAAGACTTTTGTTTTTCTATAAAAGACATTTTTTGTTTTTCTATAGTTACCAATACTCCCTTTACTACCAAATCTTTATATCTATGTTCATTTCTTCCACAAGTAATGATGTAACAATCTGTTTCAGGGAGTTCCATATTATCTACTACTTTTCTAGTTACATTCTCTCTCCAGTCAGAAAAAATGTCTGTTACTTCATAAATATAAATTCCTTTTTCACTAATTAGCTTAAAGGTATCACCAATGGATAAATCTTTTAGCCGATTAAACGATAAATTTTGTACTGGATGATTATGTCCATAAATAGCATAATGGGTTTCTCCTAGTACATAGTCTGGTCTAGCACTTGTTACCATCCACATATCTAAGTTGTGATAGATTTCCTCCCATGTACCAATATAAACGCCTCGCCTTAACTTGATTGTTTCTATCTCTAGGACACAATCAATTACTCCTTTGGCATAGTCTGGAGTGTATGTAATTCCATCTTTTTCATACCATACACTATCTTCCCAACTATCTGAACTATCTTCTTTTTTGTTTTTTAAATCTTCTATGTATTGTTCTGCGATTGCTTCTTCTGTTTTTTGTCTTTTCATTCCCTCTTTATCCTTCTTTGATGGAAGAAAGCATATCATCATTAATCCTATTAAACCAATTAGATTAATCATTAATATAAGTAATAGATAACTTCTTCGTTTTTTCAATCCTTCTCTCCTTCCTTAGTTGTCAACTTCTTGCTACAACCACTAATGCAGTGGTGCAACCAATAGAAGCATAAAAAGTAGCATGCCTATATGTTCCCTGTGGTTGCACCAAGAAATGAATAACTATTTTTTTATTATTTATATACTTATTCCCATATCTAATACAACTATTTATTTTTATGGAGGAAAGGAGCAAATGTATGCTAAAGGGAACATATATTTACCCCTGTTACAAATATTAGGTATCTGAATAAATGTATAAATTTTATATGTAGATACAGACAATTGTTATATGGGATTTTTTATACATTTTCTTGGGGAGTATGTCTGTATCTACATAAGAAAAACAGAATCGAAGTATATATTCCTTTTAAAAAAGAAGTTTCGGGGATTATTTTCTTTTTGTGATTTATTTCATAAATTATGGGTACTACTTGAATATATACTTCATATAATATCCATTGTTTCATGGGTACTATATGAAATACACATCCTGAATTCATATTCCTAAGATTTTGAACTACTACCTTACAGATGACTACATACCATTTATAAAGAAACATTTCATGGAGTTTGTTACAATTTATTTCATTTTTTAGCATTAAAATTATGTAAAGGATAAGGTTAGGTTTTGGTATGTAGCCATGTGTAAAATAGTAGATTACAAGATTACTTTCTTAACTTGTTTCGTTTTTTCTTTGTCTTTACTATATTTTTACTATATGGAAGACGATTTTTATGTAAGGTGTAGGAAAAGCTACACCTTACATTGAGTGAATTAGGTTGATGTTTTTATTTCATTACTTTGACGTATGTTCCACTTTATCTAATCCTAATTCTTTTTCATTTTTTCTTACCTTATATACCAATACTGCTAAGGCATTAAAGGCTAAGAAGATAACAATTCCAGCTACTAGGAAAGTAGAATTATGTTCAATTCCTAGGATTGGTACTGTTGGTGATGGTGGTACTACGATCTTGTTGTTTACTACTTCTACATTTACTACTACTTCACTATCACCATCTTTTACTTGTTTAAAGACGATTTGTTTTGAGTCTGTATAAACTTCATATCCATCAAGACCTTTGCTTTCTCTTAATGTATAAGAGAAATAGTTCCACTCTTTGCTATCGTTGTAAGTACCGATTGGAAGGTTGTTAATTGTTGCCATTCCTTCTTCATTTGTTGTTACAACATAGCTTTGACCTGTTTGGTCATTGGTTAGAGTAAACTCTACACCAGCTAAGGTAGTTCCCTTATCATCTACTTTTTTGATATTTAGGACACCTTGTGCCACTTTGTTCACAAGTGGACTTGTTTTGTTAACATCAATGGCAGTGATTTCTTCATTTCCTAAGGTGATTGTAAAGTCATAGGTTGTTTCATCAAGAACAAAGCCTTCTACTGTTTGTAATTCTTGATAATAGTAGCTTCCACTTGGTAAGTATGCTTCATAACGAGCCATACCATCTTCATCGGTTACTACTTTTGATAATAAGGTATCTTTTTCTACAATCACGTTACCATCTTTGTCTGTGATGTCTTCTTTGTTATAAATGCCAAATACAACATCTTTTAGTGGGGTATGATAAGAAGTTGTTCCATTCACTGTTAATACATTCCCTACCTTATAGATGTGAATTTCCACCTTGCTTGCTTTGTTTTCTACTTCTAATACTGTATTGTCAACGGTTGCATTTCCAGTGGTATCTCCTTTGATTTCCACCTTATGTATAGTTTCATCAAGAACAAATCCAGCTTGTACCTTTGTTTCTTTTACAAAGTAAGTACCTACATCATAATAGGAAGATACTGCAACTCCTGTTTCATCAGTAACAAGGACTTCAAGAAGATCTGTACAGTCTTCATCTGAATAAAGAGAAAACTCTACATTTTGTAATGGTAAGAACTCATACTTTAAGGATACAGTTTCGTCTACCTTTTCTGTATCTGTTGCTTGTTCTCCAGTTTTATGAATTTCAATCTTCCCTTGTTGCAATGGATTTTCTACTACAACTTCTGTTTCCACCAATGGTGTTTCATCATCTACATAAGTAAACTCTACTTCAAATGGTTCTTCCATTAAGGTATGTCCATAGGTAGCTTCGATTTCTACGACTTCATATGGAATCTTCATCATTTCTCCATTTAAGCCATAAATATACATTGGAAGTACTGGACTTGTTGCTGTACCATCTGCTCCAATGGTTAGAATGATTTCTTCTCCATTTTCATCACAAACCGTTTGTCCTTTCTGATAAACAGAGAATCCATCTTCTCCTCTGAAATCATCAGCATATTGAAGTTTGAACTTTGTTCCTTCTACTGAATACCAGTTAGTTTCATTTCCAAAACGGTCAACTTCTTTCTTAATAATTGTTAGCTGTCCGTATGTCTTAGGGTCTTCCATTACCACTTCTAATACATCTGGTGTATCTGTTACCTCAAAAACAATAGGAACTGCTTTTTGGTATCCTTCTGGTGTTTCTTCTTCCACCAATATATACTCTCCAAATGGTAACGCATTGATTCGATGTGGTTCTAAGGTAGATGTCCATGTCTCTATTGCTTCACCTACCATTTCCTCTTTTTCGCTATCCCACTTGTAGATAGAAAGGATTGCTCCTGGTAATGGTTGTTGTTCTCCAGCAATGTCAGATACCTTTAAGATTTCTACTTTGGTGTAGTCATTGTCTTGTTCTTTTTGAACAATGACATATTCATTCATAGTAGAATCCCAATAGTAGAAATGTAATCCGTCGATTGGTGTTTGGTCTAATAAGTATCCGTCTGTTACTGCAAGCTCTACGGCATAGTATTGGCTTTCTTCTGGCTTTGTAATATCCACTCCACTACCTTCCATGTAAATGTTGGTTGGGAAGTCACCTTCAAAGATTGCAAAACCATTTTCGCCTGTTACTGCTGTGGATAATAAAGTATCCTTTTCTACAATCACGTTTCCATTCACATCTGTGATGTCATAACGATTGTATAATCCAAAGGTTGTTCCAGCTAATGGCTTATCATAGTTAGTTGTTCCGTCTTCATTTTGTTCATACTTAAACATTCCGATACCAATGATAGGATTTCCATCTTCGTCTACTGGTGGCTCTGATGGATTTTCTGGATGGTTTGGAGTGTTTGGTGTATCTGGATTTTCAGGTGTAGATGGCTCGTTTGGTTCGTCTACATCAGGTGTTTCAGGTAGTTCTGGTACAGGTTTGATTCTCTTATTAAAGAACTTATTTTGTGCATCTCCATCACTATCTCCAACTACACTTACTGTTTGTCCTTCATACTTAAGGATTGCTGTATGAACAAGGTCAGTATCTAAGAATCCATAAGGTGCATCTACTTCTCTGATTTCATACTTTCCAAGTGGTAATAACTTAGACGTTGCATATCCGTTTTCATCAGTAGTAATGGTATCTACTACCGTTCCTTTCTTGTATGGAAGTCCAGTATCGTCTATATAGATAATTGGGTTTTGTTGGCTATCTACTTGGTTTGGATAATAAACATCTTCTGTAAGTACAATCTCATACGTAGCATCTTTTAATGGTTGTTCTTCATAGATAAATCCATCTTCCTTATCGTATCCAACTAATACTTCTCCAGTTTTATGTACTTCAATTTCTCCCATTACCATAGGG
>CAJFOH010000107.1 GCA_904395845.1 uncultured Lachnospiraceae bacterium | reverse complement strand
TAAGCAACGATATGTATGTATCTATTGATTTAGTAGAAGAAGTCATTGAACGTCAATTACGTAAATACAAAACAAAGTTACTTTCTAAAAAGCAAAGTGCCCCTTCTTTTTCTACTGCCTTTCTAGAAGAAGAACATGAACCTAGCGATGCAATTACCATTGTTCGTAGCAAACGTTTTGGTGTAAAGCCAATGGATCCAGAAGAGGCTTGTGTTCAAATGGAACTACTAGGACATGATTTTTATGTATTTTGCAACAGTGAAACAGAAGAAGTTAATGTTGTATATAAAAGAAAAAATGGTACTTATGGATTAATTGAACCAGAATTTGAATAGAATAAAATGATATATTACTTTTCAATGATTAAATAACATTACAAAAAGGAACAAGATTATCTTAATATTAAGAATCCTTGTTCCTTTTTATTATTCATAACATTTTATCCCCTATAAAATAGATACGCATATTTCCTAACAATAGAACATATATTAATATATACAAAACAGCGAGTACAAACCATATACTCGCTGTCTATCACTATCTATCTTTTTATTCTATTTTATGTAGTTGTACGTTTTATAAGAAAGACACTGCTGTTGTAGGTGCTTTATAGTTTAAGTCAGAAATAATAATACCTACCGCTGGATTTGCAGCATGAACAATCTTACCATTACCTATGTAAATAGCAACGTGGTTGATTCTTCCACCACCAGAATAGAATACTAAATCTCCTGGTTGTAATTGGTCAAATGATACCGTTCTTCCTGCTGCTGCTTGAGAACCAGAAGTTCTTGGAATACTTACTCCTGCAACTCTACTATAAATTGTAGATGTAAATGCTGAACAGTCAACTGCACCACCTACTGTAAGGTTGTTTGCACCGTAGCTATAATTACACTTTCCAACCCAGTTCATTGCTTCACTAACAATACGACTTCTAACATCTCCATTTGTTTGTACTGGAGCTGTTGTTTGTGGTTGTGTTGGAGCCGGTGTAGTTTCTACTACTGGAGCTGTTGTTTGTGGTTGTGTTGCTGCTGGTGTAGTTTGTGCTACTGGAGCTGTTGTTTGTGGTTGTGTTGCTGCTGGTGCAGTTTCCACTGCTGGAGCTGTTGTTTGTGGTTGTGTTGGTGCATCTGGAGTTGCTGTTTGTCCAATCTTTGCATATGCTTCTTGTGCCAAACGTAATGCTTCTTCTCTTCGCACATTTGCATCTTCTTCCATTTCTACTTTATGTAATGCTAATGCTTTCTTTGCAACATTTCCTTGAAGTTCTGCAACGTATTCAACAGCAGAACCTGCATCTGCATAACGCCCTTCTTGCATTGCTTGTAAATAAACTTTATTTGCAGAATTTGCATTTCTTTGAAGTTCTGCTATTTCTTCTAATCCTGCTGCTTCTTCTTCTAGAGAAATGGCTTCTTCAAAGTTTACTTCTAATTCTACACATTCGTTAAATACATATCCAATCATATCTCCTACTTGGATTTTAACGAAATCTGCTTCTTCACCTAATACTTTATACTCACTATCAAGTGATAATTGTGTTAATACTTCTGCTTCTAAACTAGCTTCTTGTCTTAAACGCAATGCTGGAGCAGTTACCTTTGCTGTAATAACTCCTACAGACTTTGCAATACTTTCTGCTTCATCTCCTGTTACAAACAAACTAGCCTTAATATATCCTGTTAGACTTCCAGATTGGATTTTATACCATTTACCATCTTCACCGTCAACAGTTTCTAAAATAGTAGCTGCACAGTTGTTATAAATTTTTCCAATGATACTTTCTTCGCTTTCTGTATTTGGAACATTTCTAACATTTACATATCCAGCAACTTGAGCAATCGCCACTTTTGAATAAACTGACTTATAATTGTTTTTTACTGCTTCGCTGCTTTCATCGGCTGCTTTTGCTTTATTTCCTTCTGCTTTTTTTGTATCTGCTTCACTACTAGCTTCTGTAGATTCTTCTGTTTGTGCTTGTGTTGTTTCCATTGCTTCTTTTACTGCCTTTTGCACATTTTCACCTACAAGTGGCTTTAAAAATTCTAAAATATCAAGCTCTGGTGAAAGGCTTGTAGCATAATAATTATTTAAAGCAACAGAAATTCCTGCTACTGCTGTATCATTTTCTAAATTTGCTGCATGAGCTACATTAGGGTTTATTACGGTTAATAGGGAAGCACTTAAACAAAGTGACATTGCCTTAGCTATTTTCTTCATAGTATCCTCCAATCTGATTTTTATCTATCTTATACTTGTTACATTTCTTTTTAAATTGTTACAATTTTATTACATCCTCAGCCATTATAACAAGGAATACTATGTTTGTCAACCATTACAGATAAGGAAATATTCATTTTTCCCTGTATTTTTTCTTATATTGTTTTGTAATATTTAATACTTTTTCTTCTTTCATAATATATGACAAAAAATTATTTTACAGCTTCTTCTGTTAAATAATGTTCAATGGAGGTAATTGCATTTGCTCCATCGGATACAGCTGTAACAATCTGTCTTAACTGCTTTGTACGTACATCACCTGCTACAAAAATTCCTTTTGTGCTTGTCTTTGTATCTTCCCCTGCAATAAAGTAGCCTTGATTGTCCATATCAGCTACTCCTTTGAAATTTTCTGTATTTGGAATAATTCCAACAGCTATAAAGATTCCTGATACTTCTAGATTTTGTTCTTCTTTTGTATCAATATGTTCAATTACTACTTTATTAACAGCATGTTCTCCTGCAATTTCCTTTACTCTACTATTCCAAATAAATTCAACATTTTCCATTTGGAACAATCTTGCTTGTAAACTTTTTGCTGCTCTTAACTCATCTCTACGATGAACAAGATATACTTTTTTGCATAATCTTGCTAGGAAAATAGCATCTTCTACTGCTACATCTCCACCGCCCACAACAACAACTTCTTTGTTTCTAAAAAATGCTCCATCACAAGTAGCACAATAAGAAACTCCTCTACCTGAAAATTCCAGTTCCCCTGGCACATCAAGTTTTCTATGGGTTGCTCCAGAAGCAATAATAATTGTTTTTGTTTCAAAAGTATTGTTTTCACAAATAACTTTTTTACCATTTTCTGCTTCTTCAATTTTCTTTACTTCATCAACTACAAAGTTCGCTCCCAATTTTTCTGCATGTTCTCGAAATTTCATTGCCATATCAAAGCCATTAATCCCTGGCAAGCCTGGGTAATTATCTACTTCATAAGTATTCACTACTTGCCCACCACTCATATTGTTTTTTTCAATTACAACTGTTTTTAATTCTGCTCGTTCTCCATAAATTGCTGCTGTTAGTCCTGCTGGACCAGAACCAATAATCACTACATCATATTTATTTTCCATGTCTATCCTCTTTTCTATATTCTTAAATATTTTCGTATGCAAATGTTTTTTGTATGCAAATGTTTTTTGTATGCAAATACTTCGTAAATACTCTGTATCTAAATACTTTGTATCTAAATATTTTTTGTATGTTCTTATAAAGATATTCATCTCGTTTGGAAGTTGTATTATAACATAACCTTTGTTATTTGTCTGTAACTTGATTACAATCTTACTGCATCTTTCTGTTGCATAGTTATTTTATTTTTCTTATAATAGGACTCAATAAATGATAAGGAGGAGCGTACTGATGTATTGAATTGAAAATACATCATACAACAATAATATGAAACAACGTGTACTTGTTACTGGAGCTTCTAGAGGGATTGGAAAAGAAATTGCAATTACATTTGCTAAAAATGGCTATGATGTTGCCATTAACTGTTTATCCAATGAACATTTGCTCCTAGAAGTAAAAAAAGAAATTGAGTCCTATGGAGTTTCTTGCATTGCTTCTACATGGGATGTGGGCAACTTTTTCGAGTGCAAACAAGCAATTTCTCAAATTTTAAGTGTATGGGATAGCATTGATGTTCTTATTAATAATGCAGGTATTTCCCATATTGGCTTGTTACAAGATATGTCAGAGATGGAGTGGAATCGTATCCTATCTGTCAACCTATCTTCTGCTTTTTATTGTAGCAAACTATGTATTCCATCTATGGTGAAAAAAAATAGTGGAAAAATTATTACCATCTCTTCTGTTTGGGGAGTTAGTGGTGCAAGCTGTGAGGTTGCTTACTCTGCAACAAAAAGTGGCATTCATGGTTTTACTAAGGCACTAGCAAAGGAGCTTGCTCCAAGTAATATACAAGTAAATGCCATCGCTTGTGGCGCTATTGATACGGAAATGAATCAATTTTTATCCAAAGAAGAAAAAGAGAGTTTAATGGAAGAAATACCTGCTGGTCGCTTTGGTACTCCTTTGGAAGTTGCTCACTTAACTTTACAACTTGCACAAAATAACCACTATGTAACTGGACAAATTATTCAGTTAGATGGCGGTTGGATTTAATTGTTTTTCCATATGGATATGTGGACATCCTTCGTCCAAATAAATGTGGCCAGATGCTACATATCCATTTTTTTCATAAAATTTTTCTACTCTACATTGTGCAGAAAGTTCTAGTTTCTTTGCACCTAGCTCTTTTGCTTTTTCTTCTAAACAACGTAGTATTTCGTTCCCCAATTTTTTTCCACGATATTCTTTTATGATAGCTACTCGCCCAATCCGGTAGGTTTGTTGCTTTTCATCAGTTAAAAATAATCTTGCGGTTCCAATTGGTAGCTGATTTTCTAGTAGCAACAAATGAATGGCTCTTTTATCAATTTCATCAAATTCATCTACAAACCCTTGTTCCTCTACAAATACTTTTTGTCTTACTTCCATTATTCTACTATCAAGTGTTTGTAAATATTGTATCTTCATTATAAAATAGCTCCTTCTTCTTTTCCTCTATACCTTTCATACAGTTCCAATGTAAGCAATTGTTTCATTTTCTATCTTTAAATATCCATTTTCTTGGTGTTCCTCAAACAAATTTTCCAGTTCATCTATATATAAATTATATTTTTCATCTTCTTTTGTTAATGAATAGGAACTAGATAGACTTCTATGAATAAACTGCTCCTTTGTAACATAAATTGGTGATTCTTCAATAAT
>CAJFOH010000106.1 GCA_904395845.1 uncultured Lachnospiraceae bacterium | reverse complement strand
TGCTAGATATAGTAAAAAATGCAAGACAACAGCATAAAGCAATGATAGAAATGATGTATGAAGATACTTGTACTATAATAGAATATCAAAGTACTAAAGACCCAATTACTAAGATAACAAAGAAACAAGAGGTAACTGTTTTTGAGAATCAGCCTTGTAAGTTATCTTTTAGCAGTGTAAAAAATGCAGATTCAGGAGAAAATGCAACAACAGTAACGCAAGTTGTTAAATTAATATTATCTAATAATGTTGATATCAAAGCAGGCTCTAAAATCATTGTAAATCATAACGATAAAGAGTTTATTTATAAAAACTCCGGAGAAGCAAACGTGTTTTTCACTCATCAGGAAATTTCACTAGAATTATTTAAGGAGTGGACATAATGGGCAAAAATGTAGATATAAGACAATTAAGAGAGTTTCAAAAGAAACTAGAACGGATGCAAAAAGATAATAATGAATTTTTAGAAGCTTGTGCAAAGGAATTAGCAGCAAGGTTACTAGCAAAAGTAATTAAACGAACACCAGTAGGAGATTACTCTGATACCTATGATTTAGAAGACGATGGAGAAAATAAATTTCTTGTTATGTCAGATAAACAAGGTGGTACATTGCGTAAAGGATGGTCAACAAGCGAAATAACAAAAGTAGGAGATACTTACCAGGTGGAGGTGTTCAATGATACGAAATATGCGTCCTATGTGGAGTATGGTCATAGACAAAAGCCAGGTAGATATGTATCAGCAATAGGAAAACGATTAAAAAAGGGTTGGGTTGAAGGTCGCTTTATGCTAACTATTTCTGAACAAGAATTACAAAGAGATGCACCACGTATCCTAGAGAAGAAAATAGAAAAAATGTTAAAAGAGGGATTAAAGTGATACAAGATATTATCAATAACATTAGCATTGCCATAAATGATGCTTTTGGCTATGATTATGATATATATACAGAATCCATTGAGCAAGGACTAAAAGAGCCTTGTTTTTTTATTACCACAATATCCCCAAGCAAGGAGCAGTTCTTAGGCAGACGTTATTTTAGTAAGAATACATTTTGCATACATTATATGCCGAAAGGTAATAAAAACGAGGAATGTATTCAAGTAGCCGAACAACTTTTTGATATTCTTGAGATATTAAACACATCCATAGGACCTATTAGAGGTAGAAATTTAAGAACTGAGATAGTGGATGGAATGTTGCATTTCTTCGTAGATTACAATGTGTTTTCCTACAAAGAAGTAGAGCAAGACACAATGGATTCTTTAGAAGTAAAAACAACAAATAAGGAGGATGCATGAAAAAAGAAGTAAAAGAGCAAACAGAAACAGTTTATACCAAAGAGCAGTTTGTAACCTCTAACTCCTATAAGGACTACAAAGAAGTATTGCAAGCTGTACTAAAAGAAGATAAGGAATATACAAAAACAGAAGTTGAAACTATTTTAAAACAATTTATGAAAGGTAAGGTGAAATAAATGGCATTAGGTGGTGGTACATTTGTGACACAAAATAAAGTGTTACCAGGTTCTTATATGAACTTTGTATCTGCAAAAAGAGCAACAGCAAATTTATCCGATAGAGGAATAGTTGCAATGCCTTTTGTGTCCGATTGGGGCAAAGAAGGAGAAGTAATTGAAATTACACAAGAAAAGTTTCAAAAAGAAGCATTAAAGATGCTTGGTTATTCCTACACCCATAAAAACAATATGGCTTTTCGTGAAGTCTTTAGAAATGCAACAAAGATTTATGCATACCGTTTGAATAGTGGCACTACAAAGGCTACAAATACATATGCAACAGCAGTATATGGTGGAACACGAGGAAACAAGATTTCTATTGCAATTCAAACTAATATTGATAATTCAAGTAAGTTTGATGTAAAGACAATGATTGATAATGAAGTAGTTGATACACAGACAGTAACAAATGCATCAGAATTAGTAGCAAATGATTTTGTTACATTTAAGGCAGAGGCACAACTAACGCAAACACCGAATACTCCTTTAACTGGTGGTGGAAATGGAACAGGAAAAACAGGAGAAAACTATAAGAAGTTCTTAGAAAAGATTGAGCCATATAGTTTTAATGCACTATGTTGCAATACAGACGAACAAGACATTATTAATCTATTTGTTGCATTTACAAAGCGTATGAGAGATGCAATGGGTGTAAAATTCCAGACAGTTGCATATCGTGCAGAAAATACCGATTATGAAGGTGTTGTATCTGTGGAAAATAATTTATTAAATACACAAGAAGAATATGGGCTTGTATATTGGGTAACTGGATTAATTGCCGGTTGTGCAGTAAATAAGTCATGCTTAAATAGTATTTACGATGGAGAATATACAGTAAATACAGACTACACACAAACACAATTAGAAGAAGCAATACAAAATGGGAAATTCATGCTACACAAAGTTGGTGATGATGTAAGAGTTCTTGAAGATATTAATACTTTAGTGACTATCACAGAGGAAAAAGGAGAAATATTCAAGGATAATCAAACAGTAAGGGTAATTGACCAAATTGCTACGGATATTGCAACACTGTTTAATACAAAGTATCTAGGAACAATTCCAAATGATGCATCAGGTCGCATGAGCCTATGGGCTGACATTGTAAAGCATCATCAAGAATTACAAGATATGAGAGCGATTGAAGATTTTACAGATGAGGACGTAACTGTTGAACAGGGTGATACAAAGAAATCTGTTGTAGTTACAGATGCAATTACAGTAACAAACACAATGGCAAAATTATATATGACTGTAACAGTCGGTTAGGAGGAAATATGGCAAATATTAAAATGAACAGTAAAGATGCAATTTCAGCGAAACTTGCAGAGTGTTTTATTACTATTGGTAATAATCGCTATAATTTTATGCAGGCAATCAATCTGGAAGCAAACTTTGAACGAACAAAAACAGAAGTGCCAATCTTAGGAAAAACTGGTACAGGTAACAAGTCTACTGGTTGGAAAGGGACTGGTTCAGCTACGTTCCATTACAACACATCTATCTTCAGGGAAATGATGTTGAAATATAAAGATACTGGAGAAGATGTCTACTTTGATATGCAAATAACAAATGATGATCCAACATCTGATGCAGGCAGACAAACAGTTGTACTTATTGGCTGTAATATTGATGGTGGAGTATTGGCAAAGTTTGACGCTGATGGAGAATATCTTGATGAAGATATGGACTTTACATTTGAAGATTTCAAGATTCCAGAAGGATTTATGTTGTTAAAGGGAATGGTGTAAATCACCGTTCCTTTTATAATAAATAGAGAAAAGAGGTAAAAAAAGATGTCATTAAAAAGATTTTTAAAACAAAATAAAAAGGTAAGGGAAAACACTACATATCCAGCTACTAAATCATTAGTGGATGAAGAGGGAAAACCGTTATTATGGACAATTAGAGCACTTACCACAAAGGAAAATGATGAGATTAGAGAAGATTGTATGATTGAAATTCCAGTAAAAGGTAAACCAAATGTATATAGAAATCGACTAAATACTTCGAAATACATTGCTAAAATGGTTTCAGCTTGTGTAGTAGAACCAAATCTATATGATAAGGAATTACAAGATTCCTACGGAGTAATGACGCCAGAGGATTTATTAAAAGAAATGGTAGATAGTCCAAGTGAATATCAAGACTTTGCTACTTTTGTGCAGGAATATTGTGGATTTGATACTACAATAGAAGAAAAGGTAGAAGAAGCAAAAAACTAATAGAGGAGGGAGATGCTGAAGCTAATTATGCACATTTTGCATTACAAAGACTTCATATTCTCCCTTCTGTTTTTGTAAATATGGAAGAGGAAGAAAAAGCATTTGTTATAGCTTCAATTAATCTTCGTATTAAACAAGAAAAAGAAGAAGCGAAGAAAGCAAAACGTAAAAAATAAAGGAGGTAGCATGGC
>CAJFOH010000105.1 GCA_904395845.1 uncultured Lachnospiraceae bacterium | reverse complement strand
GCAGGTCGAGGAAGACGAGGAAGAAATTGGAGCGTGGAGCAAGGGAAAGACATTGCCTGTTCTATTGTATTAAAGCCACAGCTAGAGCCAGCACAAGTTCCTATGCTTACACTATTATCTGCCCTTGCTGTTGTGCGTGGGGTAGAGGATACCTTATATGAGTATGGAATTCAAACAAAAGAGGGAAAGAACAGTAAATTACAAATTAAATGGCCCAATGATATTGTATATCAAAAAAATGCAAATGCTTCAAAGAAAAAGATATGTGGTATTCTAACAGAGGCAAATACAGATATGGACGGGATTTCTTATGTGATTATTGGAATAGGAATGAATGTGAATAAAACGATGTTACCAGATGAAATTAAAGATATGGCAACATCATTTATGATAGAAGAGGGAATCACCATTCATAGAGCAAAGTTAGTAGTAAGTATTTTATATCATTTAGAACAACTATATGATACATTTATTACTACAAAAAATATGAATGTATTAAAAAAGGAATATGAATCATATTTGGCAAATTATGAACAAGAAGTAAAAGTTATTGGTGGAAATGTTTCATTGCAAGGAATTTGTAAGGGGATAACAGAAACTGGTGATTTAATTATAGAAGATGTGAGTGGAAATAGAACCACCATTTGTTCTGGTGAAGTTTCTATTCGTGGAATGTATGGATATACATAATAGGTGTAAAATAAGGAGAATCATATGAGTGAGATAGTACAAAATAAAGAAACAATAGAAAATAAAGTATTATGTGGAGCAAATTCCTATGAAGAAAAATATTTTTTTAATAGTGAATTTCAATCACTTCCACAGTCTATAAAAGATGAATTAAATATTATGTGTGTGTTATTTACAGAAGAAGTTGGTGGAATTTTAACTATGGAATTTGAAGAAGATGGCACACTAATCTTTAAATCCATTGCCGATGAATATGACTACTACTATGATGAAATTAGTGCAGGTTTAAAAATTCGCCAATTTCAACAAACAAAAAAAGAACTATTAGAGTCATTAGAAATGTATTATAGAGTGGTATATCTTGGTGAGGAATTTACAGAGGAATAGTTATGAAAACCCCTTATCCCCTTTTATATATGAAACGAAACAAATAGATTCGAAAGGAAACAAATAGATTTTGGTTTTAAAGGAAAAGGTAAAGAAAATCACTATGTAGAATATAAAATCGCATAGATTAGAATGGAGATAGAAATTTGGAATTACAAATTGGAAATGTAAAATTAAAAAACAATGTTGTACTTGCACCCATGGCAGGAGTAACTGACTTACCATATCGTTTGCTTTGCAAAGAGCAAGGCTGTGGGCTATTATATACAGAAATGGTTAGTGCAAAGGCAATTTTATATAACAATAAAAACACAAAAGCACTATTAGAAGTAGAAGAAAAAGAACGTCCCATTGCATTACAATTATTTGGAAGCGACCCAACCATTATTAGTGAAATGGCAAAGCGATTAGAAGAAGGTCCTTATGATATTTTTGATGTAAATATGGGTTGTCCAGTTCCAAAGATTGTAAACAATGGAGAAGGTTCTGCTTTATTAAAAAATCCAAAGCTAGTAGGAGAAATTTTAAGTGCATTGTCAAAAGCTGTAAAAAAACCAGTAACCGTAAAAATTAGAAAAGGCTTTGATGATAGTTGTATCAATGCAGTAGAAATTGCAAAAATTGCAGAGGATAGTGGAGTTGCAGCCATAGCTATACATGGTCGAACAAGAGAGCAGTATTATACAGGGAAAGCTGATTGGGATATTATTGCAAAGGCAAAAGAAAGTGTTAGCATACCTGTTATTGGAAATGGAGATGTATTTACCCCGCAAGATGCAAAAGCACTTCTTGATTATACCAAATGTGATGGTATTATGATTGGTCGTGGTGCAAAAGGAAATCCATGGCTATTTAAGCAAATTAATGATTATCTAGATTATGGTATATTATCAGAAAAACCAACCTATTCAGAATTAGTAGAAATGATTTTAAGACATTGTAAATTGCAAATACAATACAAGGGAGAATTTATTGGACTTAGAGAAATGCGAAAGCATGTTTCTTGGTACACAGCAGGTTATCCACATTCTGCTGCGTTAAGAAAAGCAGTCAATGAAACAGAAACCTTTGAAGAGTTAGAAAAACTGTTAAAAAGCACAGAAACAAAGGTAACTTGTCTTGACAAGTAAAGGGGTTTCGTCTATAATACAGAAAACGCATATCATTACCATAATACAAGAAAATTTATATAAAAGGATATAAACTGTGACATCCATTTCTCACATTAAAAATCGTTGAATTGGTACATTAGATATAAAGAATATTATATTGTTGTGTACTGCATAGAAGATAGATTTAAGTGATATTTGGTGATAAAATCATTAGGCTGGGATTAATACAAGAATGTTCCAGCCTATGTTGTTGCTAGGATAATCAGTTATCATATATCAAAATCAGTTATTATGAGGACAACATGCGTAAAAATGTTACATGTATATATCCAAAGATTTGATATATAATGATATAAAATCAAATGTGAGAGAATATTAGGAGGAGAACCATGGCAGAAAAGAAAAACATTTTAACTTATGCTGGATTAAAAAAATTAGAAGATGAATTACAAGATTTAAAGGTAAATAAAAGACAAGAAGTAGCTCAAAAGATTAAGGAAGCTCGTGAGCAAGGGGATTTATCAGAAAATGCAGAATATGATGCTGCAAAAGATGAACAAAGAGATATTGAAGCAAGAATTGATGAATTAGAAAAAATTCTTAAAAATGCAGAGGTTGTTGTTGAAGAAGACATCGACTTAGAAAAGATTAGCATTGGATGTAAAGTAAAAGTATTTGATGTAGAATTTGATGAAGAATTAGAATTTTATATTGTAGGTTCAACAGAAGCAAATAGTTTACAAGGAAAAATTTCTAATGAATCTCCAGTAGGTCAAGCATTACTTGGTAAAAAAGTAGGAGAAACAGTAGAAGTGGAAACACAAGCTGGTGTAATTGAATATAAAGTATTAAGAATTGAAAGAGCATAATAATAGGAAATGGATAGAAATAAGGAGTGAAAGTAAGTGGCACAGCAACAAAATCAAGAGCAAGATATTAATCAATTATTAAAGGTACGTCGTGAAAAATTAGCAGAATTACAGGAAAATGGAAAAGATCCATTTCAAATTACAAAGTATGATGTAACTGCACATACAATGCAAATCAAAGATAACTACGCAGAATTTGAAGGCAAAGAAGTAAAAATTGCAGGACGTGTAATGTCTAAGCGTGTTATGGGAAAAGCATCTTTTTGTAATGTTCAAGATGTGGAAGGAAACATTCAATCTTACGTTGCAAGAGATGTGATTGGTGAAGAGGAATACAAAGCATTTAAGAAAATGGATATTGGTGATATTGTAGGTATTCGTGGAACTGTATTTACAACAAAGACAGGAGAAATCTCCATTCATGCAGAAGAAGTTGCTTTATTATCAAAGAGTCTTCAAATTTTACCAGAAAAGTATCATGGATTAACAAATACCGATCAAAGATACCGTCAAAGATATGTAGACTTAATTGTAAATAAGGAAGTAAAAGATACATTTATTAAGCGTACAAAGATTTTAAGATCCATTCGTAACTATTTAGATGGAGAAGGCTTCTTAGAAGTAGAAACACCAATCTTAGTTTCTAATGCTGGTGGTGCTGCAGCTCGTCCATTCGTAGCTCACTACAATGCATTAGATGAAGATGTAAAGCTAAGAATTTCCTTAGAATTATACTTAAAGAGATTAATCGTTGGTGGATTAGAACGTGTATATGAAATTGGTCGTGTATTTAGAAATGAAGGATTAGATACAAGACATAATCCAGAGTTTACATTAATGGAGTTATATCAAGCATATACTGATTATCATGGAATGATGGACTTAACAGAAAACTTATTCCGTCATGTTGCTATGGAAGTATTAGGAACTGCTGTGATTACTTATAATGGAGTAGAAATTGATTTATCTAAGCCATTTGAACGTATTACAATGGTAGATGCAGTAAAGAAATACGCAGGTATTGATTTTACACAAATTAAAACTGATGAAGAAGCAAAGGCATTAGCAGATAAGCACCATATCCAATACGAAGCAAGACATAAAAAAGGTGATATTTTAAGTATGCTATTTGAAGAATTTGTTGAAGAACACTTAATTCAACCAACATTTGTAATGGATCACCCAATCGAAATTTCTCCTTTAACAAAGAAGAAACCAGAAGATCCAGAATATACAGAACGTTTTGAGTTATTCATTATGAAAGCGGAAATGGCAAATGCTTACTCTGAATTAAATGATCCACTTGATCAAAGAGAACGTTTCCTTGCACAAGAAGCATTAAAAGCTGCTGGTGATGAAGAAGCAAACTCTATTGACGAAGATTTCTTAAATGCACTAGAATATGGTATGGCACCAACTGGTGGAATTGGAATTGGAATTGACCGTTTTGTAATGTTATTAACAGATTCTGCGGCAATTCGTGATGTATTACTATTCCCAACCATGAAGTCATTAGACAAATAAATACAGTAAAATCAACAGTTTGAGGGTATCAAAGGGAAGTTTTACTACAAAATTACAATGCATTATAATACACGATAATGCAGAATAGACGGAATAATTAGATGTAATATTGGTACAAATTAAGGACATTTTTCTAAAAGAGATTTTGGAAGAATGTCCTTTTGTGATAGTTTAAAATTTAATTAATGAGATTCTTAGGGATAATATTATAGAATCAGAAGAAAAGCTTCTTTTTAGCAGAGTACACGAGAAATTTTCAATGAATTCATTTTAAAAGGTGATATGTTGGTAACTGAAATCATAAATAAAAGTTTTTCATTTTTTAGAGAGTGTTAAAACACATAATAATGTGCTATAATCAAATTGAGAGAAAATATTGGGGAGTGACAAACAAAGGAGGAATTATGGGGGAAATACATAATAAATTTGATAGCGAAAGATATTATTTTACAATGTACTGGAATGTAGATACATATAATAATGGAATAAAATATGTTTTTTGTGATGAACTTGATGGATACACCTTTTATCCATATATAGGTAAGATAAAAAATCTTCCAGAATATAACCAAGATGAAGTTCTTTTTGAAAATGCAAATATCTATCTTCCATATAAAACACAGGCAAGGTTAGAAAAAGTACCTTGTATTATTGTAGAAGAAATGAAAAAAATTTATTTATTAGAAGGGCATTTTAATAAGTATTGGAAGCAAATCAGTGAGAGAATTTGGAAAGAGATTCGAAAAAAAACTAAAAACTATGAGAAAACCCAAATGTCTGTAAATGAAATGGTAGATTTATCTTTGTTAAAAACGCCAACAAGAACTGCAAAAGTTGGAACAGAATTTAAAATTCAGTACGAAAGCAAGGAACTAGACATCGAAGTACAGCGTTTAATAAGTAAAAGGGCTAGTGCAATGGAAGATAGTCAGATACGATTTATCTATTCAAAAAAAGATAATTTAGTTCATGATAAGAAATGCACACTAATATCAAAGATTAACTATGAAGATTTTTGTGCATCAAAAGAATTACCATCGGATAGGGAAATTTGTAACCATTGTAAAAGAAAAATATTTATTCGAAATGCTATTATAAGCGATAACAAACGATTTGCTTGGTATTTTCGTTTTTTTGAAAATGGAAAAGTGAAAAATCAAGTATTAGAAAAGTATCTGTATCATACAAATATGAGATTACACATGAATAATATAGACCAACTAATAATTAAGTATAAAGAAGATACTTGGTACATCGAAAGGAATGATGAGGGAAGATATCTACTTTATCATAATAATTATGTAATGATTAATGATAAAGAACGATATATTACAACAGGATTTCATTTACAAAAAAATCACCCACCTTATCTAGTAGGAATCTTCGCTTATATTGAAGGATATGATTGGCAAAAGCATTTACAATCAAAGAAAAAGTTAGAAAAATCTTCACATCTAGTATTAGAACAAGAAGTAATAGAAGAATCAATAGAAGAATCTGCACGCACAGTATCACAACAAGAAATAATAAAAGAAAAGAGTGCAGAGGAAGAAAAAGAAACACAAGCAAAGAAAACAACAGTGATACAAAAGATTTGGAATAAAATAGTAAAGATATTTAAAAAATATAAAAGTTGATAAAAAATAGAAAGGTTATTTCCATAATAAAAGTGGAAGTCCCCTTTCTATTTTTTATTATTCCTCAGCGACAATATACTTAATGTAGAAATATATCATATAAAATATTATTAGATAGGCATATAGACATAAAAGTTACAGTAGAAGTATCTACCCTGCCAGTGCCATCTATAATATTTAGAATCTGAAAAGAAATTCTTTAGACATAATATTAAATGGTTTATAAAAATAAAAAGATAATTGCGTAAAATAAATAAAAAATAAGAAAATATACGAAATAAAATAAAAATAATTAAGTTATAGTAAAATTGATTGACAAATTTAAGTGAAAG
>CAJFOH010000104.1 GCA_904395845.1 uncultured Lachnospiraceae bacterium | reverse complement strand
TACTTGTTTCATTTAGTGCTATACTAGGAACTTCTGTTTGTTCCTTCTTTTCTCCACAACCAACAATTCCTAAACATATACTTGTGAATACTCCAAGCATTGCAATTTTCTTTTTCATATTTTTTGTTTCCTTTCTAACTAATACATTTTTCCCATAAGGTTACTTATGTTTTTACTTTAGAATTCAAATATTTTTGTTTGATTTATTGTTCTATTATAACATAAGCGATTTAGTTTTCCTATTATTATTTTTAAAATAGAAAAGGGCTATCACACCAACTAATGTGACAACCCTTGTTCTTCATAACTATAAGATAACCTGTAACGTCTACTTTATCGTTTCTCCTACAAGTTTCCTTTACAAATCTACTTTGCAAGTTTCTCTTACAAGTATTTATCTTTTATCTTAATATAATTCTCATATACTACGAATGACTTTTAGTAGTTTTCTGCTCTTACTTCAAAGTAGCTTCTTGGATGTGCACAAACTGGACATACTTCTGGTGCTTTCTTACCCATTACAAGGTGTCCACAGTTTCTACATTCCCACATAGTCATTTCGCCTTTTTCAAATACTTGTTGCATTTCAACATTATTTAAAAGAGCACGATATCTTTCTTCATGAGTCTTTTCAATAGCAGCTACCATACGGAATTTTGCTGCTAATTCCTTAAATCCTTCTTCTTCTGCTTCTTTTGCGAATGTATCGTACATATCTGTCCATTCATAGTTTTCACCTTCAGCAGCAGACTTTAAGTTTTCAGCTGTATTTCCAAGACCTTTTAATTCCTTAAACCACATTTTTGCATGTTCTTTTTCATTATCTGCTGTATGATTAAAAATAGCAGCGATTTGTTCAAAACCTTCTTTCTTTGCAACGCTAGCAAAGTAAGTATATTTATTTCTTGCTTGACTTTCTCCTGCAAATGCAGCTAATAAGTTTTGTTCTGTCTTTGTTCCAGCATATGGATTTCTTGCAACAGTTTCTTCTTCTACCTTAACAAACTTTTCTTGTGGTACATGGCAGATTGGACATTCTGCTGGTGCTGCATCTCCTTCATGAATATAGTTACAAACGGTACATCTAAATTTCGCCATTTTAATTTCCTCCTTAATATCTTTATTATTGTTAAATTTATTTATATGAATATCATTAATAAATTTACTACCTAATTGTTCGCTACGATCTATATAAGATGTGTGTAGCATTTGTTCTGCTAAATCACTTAAAGGTTTTCCATAAAACTCTTTATATAAACGTTTTATTTGCTCATTTTCATGACTAGCCCTCTTTTTTAATTGTTTATCTCTACTGTATAAACCTTGAATTCTCTTTTTTCTTAAATTATCACCTTTATAGGATTTGTCTTTTGGTTGCCCACCGCCACCAATACAACCACCTGGACAAGTCATTACTTCAATAAAATGATACTGTTTTTTTCCTTCTTTGATTTTCTTTAATAGCTTATGTACATTACCAGTTCCATAAATAACTGCTACATTTAATGTATAATCTCCGATTGTTAATGTAGCTTCTCTCATTTCTTCCATTCCACGAACTGGTTGTAATTCATATAATGTTTGTGGTGCCTTTTCTTTTGTAATAAATTCATAAGAAGTACGAAGTGCTGCTTCCATTACACCACCTGTATTTCCAAAAATTACACCTGCACCACTTGCTTCACCCATTAAATCATCATAATCACTATCTTCTAACTGGTTAAAGTCAATTCCTTCTTCCCTTGCCCATTGTGCCAATTCTCTTGTAGTAATTACATGGTCCATATCCCTCATGCCATCAATTCCATGATATTTAGCAGAAGCATTCATCTCTTCTCTACGAATTTCAAATTTCTTCGCTGTACATGGAGTTACGGCTACATTAATAATACGCTTTGGATCAATATTCATTTTCTTACAAAAATATGTTTTAATTGTTGGACCTTGCATTCCAATTGGACTTTTTGCACTAGAAAGATGTGGCAACATTTCAGGATAATAAATTTCTGCAAACTCTACCCAAGCTGGACAACAACTTGTAAATTGAGGCAATGGTTTATTACCAGTTGTAACACGCTCAATTAATTCACTTGCCTCTTCCATGATAGTAAGATCTGCACTAAAGTTTGTATCTAATACATAGTTAGCTCCCAATTTTCTTAATAAGGCAACCATTTTCCCTTGCACAAAACTTCCATCTTCTAACCCAAATTCCTCTCCTAGAGAAACTCTTACTGATGGTGATGTACTAAATACAACAATTTTTTCTGGATCTTTTACTGCTTCTTTTAATTGTTCGTATTCCCTTTTTTCAACTATTGATTCTACTGGACAAACATTGGCACACTGTCCACAGTGAATACAAACCGCCCTGTCAGATGTATTATTTAAATCATAAGTTCCCAACACTTGAATATAGTCTTTACACATATTTTTACACATTCCACACTTAATGCACTTTTCTTCTATTCTCATAATAGAAGGATTATCTAATTCAATAGGAACTCGAATCTCTGTTGATAAATGCTTACTCATTTTATCCCCTTTCTATCTTTGTAATATTTATTGTAAAATATATTTATACATTTATCTCTCTTTCACACACATTTATAAATTATAAAAATATTTTACTTTCATCATAGCATATTGATATGTTCGTAAAGCATTATTTTATAAAATATCTACTCTATTTTACATACACTTACTTTTTAGCAACGTAATAGCTATTATAACAACTATCTATTTAATTCTTAATATTTTTAATTCTTAATATTTTTAATTCTTAACCAAATAATATAACTTATTATCCCACCAATAAAAGCTGTTATAAATTGGGTAATAGAAAAAGTTACTTTTGCCGTTTCTAATAGAATTGGTAATTTTTGTGCTGGAACTGAAATATTTCCATTAAATAATGGCAATAATATAAGAATAATTGTAACTCCCATAAATACAGCTTTAAAAATTGCTCCTATTATAATTCCTATAATTACTCTAAGGCTAACTGTACTCATTTGTAGCTTCTTTTGAAATACCCATACACTAATGGCTAATATACTATTTCCTATCATAACACATGGCATTATTAATGGTATTCCAGACATAATTGGTGATGGGGCAATGAAAAATGCGGTTAATGGTGTAACAATAGATAAAATTACTCCGCTACCTAATCCTATCATTAGTACTGCTAATATAATACAAATATTAATGATTGGTCCTGTAATATATACAGAGAGATTTTTAAAAAATTGACTTAAAATACAAATGGATAACAATAATGCTGTTTGGGTAATTTGTTTTGTTAATAACTTCATAGTAACCTCTTTTTTTGTACTCTGTACTCCTTTAGCTTTTTAGTATTTTTATTTTGTATAACATCTACTTGAATATAATTATAACATTTTTTCCATCTTTTGTAAATATTTTAAATTTATATTAATGTATCTTATCTAAAAAATTAGTACACTAAATCAAAGCAATTTTATTAACTATATGTTAAGTAAGAAATTATTTCATTCTTTTTCATTGACAAATCTTTTATATTATATTATTCTTAACAATAAATAAATAACTGATAGAGGTTGCAAAGCGTCAGAGTATTATAGGGAGCAGGCATGCTATGAACTATAAGAAAGGTAATCTTTGCCGATAGGTATTATGTGGCGACATAGTATCTAGGGGCTGTGGGAAATACTTACAGCACTCCTTCAGCAATGAAGAGGAGCTATTACACTGCAAATTACGGTCGTGTTTTAGCACGACCTTTTTCTTTTGTAAATAAATATGTAACTATATTATTTATATACAATAGCTAAGCAACCGTTTATCTTATGAAAGGTAGGTAAGAATACATGAAACAAACTAGCAAAAAAATAGTAGTTTTCCTTCTTATGGTTTTACTACTTATCCCTTGTATCTCTCCTGTATTGACCAGTTATGCAGAAGATGATGATGACAACACATTTGTGGTAGGTATGGAATGTAACTACGCACCCTTTAACTGGACACAAGTAAATGAAACAAAAACTTCTGTTGCCCTAGATGGAGGTGGATATGCCGATGGATATGATGTTGCCATTGCAAAATTAATTGCTGACCATCTTGGCAAAGAATTAGTCATTGAAAAGATGAGTTGGGACGGACTAGAGCCTGCATTACAAGCTGGAGCTATTGATGCAATTATTGCAGGTATGACAGATACTGCAGAACGTCGTCAACGTGTTGACTTTACAGGTACTTATTATGAATCTGAAATGGTTCTTATTGTAAGAAAAGGAGAAGAACTAGAACAAGCGACAAGTATTTCTGACTTTTCAGGAAAACGTGTATTAGGTCAGTTAAATACCCTTTATGATACTGTCATTGACCAAATTCCAGATGTTATTCATGCAACAGCCTTAGAAGATTATCCAGCTATGGTAATGCAACTTACCAATGGTTTAGTTGACGCTGTAACTGCTGAACTTCCAGTTGCTGCTGGTATTATTTCTACAAACCCTGATTTAACTTATGTAGAATTTGAAGAAGGACAAGGATTTGAAATTGATTTAA
This sequence comes from uncultured Lachnospiraceae bacterium, assembly GCA_904395845.1. Lineage (GTDB taxonomy): Bacteria > Bacillota > Clostridia > Lachnospirales > Lachnospiraceae > Fimimorpha. The sequence continues at coordinate 4,243 of CAJFOH010000104.1, read as the reverse complement.
CAGATACGTCTGTATCTATTGCAGTAAATAAAGAAGATACTAAATTAAGAGAAGATATTGACGCATTTTTAAATACACTATCTTCTGAAACGAGAAAACAAATGATGGACGATGCCATTGACCGTATTCCTGCAACCATTACATCATTAAGCGATAACTTATTTGTTGCTGCTGGACAAATTTTTAAAGTATATGCTCCACTGTTCTTTAGTGGAATTGGTTCTACCTTAATCTTAGCATTTTCTGGTACAATTCTAGGTCTATTAATTGGCTTAGTCATTGGCGCCATTCGTGCTATTCAAGTGGAACAAAGAGATAGTATGTTAATGAAAATAGTAAAACGTATTGGCTGGCTTTTAACTACCATTTATATTGAGGTATTTCGTGGAACACCTATGATGGTACAATCTGCATTTATCTACTATGGACTTAAAAACATTGTTCATTGGAGTCCATTTGCCGCTGGTATTTTTGTTATTACTATTAATACTGGTGCTTATATGGCTGAAATTGTTCGTTCTGGTATTCAATCTGTAGATAAAGGACAAACAGAAGCTGCAAGAAGTGTTGGTATGAATAGTATTCAAACAATGATTTACATTGTTCTTCCACAGGCAATTAAAAATTCTTTCCCATCCATTGGAAATGAATTTGTTACAAATATAAAAGACAGTAGTGTATTAAATGTTATTGCTGTTACTGAATTATTCTATCAAGCAAAAAGCGTTGCTGGAAGTTTATATGCATTTGTTCCTACTTACTTTGTAGTTGCACTCATTTATTTATGCTTAACCTTCCCAACAACACGAATTTTAAACTATATTGAAAGTAGAATGAACCGTAAAAAACCTATGGTTACACAGAAAGGAGAAGCTTAATATGGAACCTATTATTAAAGTAGAACATGTAAAAAAATCATATGGAAAATTAGAAGTATTACACGATATTGACTTCTCTGTTTCAAAAGGTGAGGTTGTTACTATTATCGGTTCCAGTGGTAGTGGAAAATCTACCTTACTTCGTTGCTTGAACCTATTAGAAGTTCCAAATAGTGGAAGTGTAAAATATCATGGAAAGGATATTTTAAAGGGAGAAATTAACGTAAACGTTCACCGTAGTAAAGTTGGTATGGTATTCCAAAACTTTCATTTATTTAACAATAAATCTGTTCTTGAAAACTGTATCATTGGACAAATGAAAGTGTTAAAAAGAAGTCGTAAAGAAGCAACTGAAATTGCTATGAAGCATTTATCCCAAGTTGGTATGGAAAAGTTTGCACACGCAGGAAGTACCCAATTATCTGGGGGACAAAAGCAACGTGTTGCCATTGCAAGAGCTCTTTGTATGGAACCAGAAGTGTTACTTTTTGATGAACCAACTTCTGCCCTTGATCCTGAAATGGTGGAAGATGTACTACAAGTTATGAAGCAATTGGCAAAAGACGGATTAACAATGATTATTGTTACCCATGAAATGCAGTTCGCCCGTGACGTTTCTACTCGTGTTGTATTTATGAATAAAGGTGTGATTGCTGAGGAAGGCACTCCTGACCAAATCTTTAATCATCCAACACAGGAGCGTACAAGAGAGTTTTTACGAAGATATTTAAATCAATAATATTTATCTATATGGGATAATATGTTTTTAATAGAAAAAACAAATTTTAAGTAATAAACATATAAAATATATTATATAAAATATATTTTATATATAACATATTGTATAAGTTAGAAAAACAGCTAAGTATGCTTAAGTTACCCCTTAACATCTAGTGTTAAAATGGCAACTAAGTAATTCATACCTAGCTGTTTTTATTTTTCTTACTAATATGCTAGACACAATAGCAAGATTATTTTCTTACCCTACAATGCTTCCTACTGGAAATGCACTACGAAAAATCTTTCTTACGAGAGGACCAGCTACAAGAAGTTGAAATGGCAATGCCATAATAAAATTCTTTGGAATGTTTGTAATCCATATCATAGGTAACAACTTCCATTGTCCTGTTTGAATACAAGCCTCTATTCCACCATAAAAGGACATTACAATTACCATTGGAACGACCATACAAGTAGAAATACAGATGACTTTCTTAATAACACTACTATCTGGTTTTACTAGAAAGCGAAATGCAAATCCTTTTGCCATTTTTGATACGAAAAACCAGTCAAAACACATCGCATAAATATAAGCAAATGGGAATCCTAACCAACCAGCTTTTAATACTTTTAGGGAAAATCCTCCCATATGTAGTGCTACATTATAATAACTCATCCAAAGTACCATAATAAAGCACATTAGTACTGTGCAAATTAAACTCTCTCTTTTGTTTTGTGGCATAAAACTTCCTCCTAACATTTCATAAGTACATAATAACTGCACAAAAAACAGGCAGAGGATTCATAACTCGTTACAATCCCTACTGCCTGTATGTTATTTCACTGCGTTATCTGTTACTTTATTTTTTAATTATATCTTTTAAATATTAACATATAATAGAATGAAATGCAAGAATATTATCTTCTTGTATCCCATCTTCCACACCATACATTTTCATTATAACTTCCTTTAAATTGGGAATTTCCTATTACTTTTTGTACAGTAGCATGAATGCATTCTCTTGTTGCTCCATAAGCATTAATATATGTTTGTGCCATTGGAACATCATATAAATGGTTCGTATAATTTAATGATACAAATACAGTTGGAACTTCTTGTACCCACCATGGCATTTCATTAGAATGTGCTGCTGAATACTTTAATCTTACATTGTTTTCTTGTGCATAGCCCTTCATATTGATAAACACAAATACAACATCATACTTTTCTTTAAATTCTTCTACCGTTGGCATTTGCATTACTTTAAAACGATTAAATCTTGAACAATTTTCTGCTTCTAATTCATAATAAGAAGTATTTACATCAACAATAAATCCAGCTTTTTCTAATTCTTCAATAACAATTTTCTTATTTGAATCAGTTCCATCACAATAAGAAACTGGAGCTGATTCAATATAATATAATCTTGCTCTTTTCTTTTCTGCAATATTAATCGGAAGAAGATTTTGTGTATCTTTTACTAAAGTAATTGTTTCATTAGCAATATCTTGAGCAATATTATGATGTTCCTCACAGCCAATCACATCTAATTTATTTTCTAATGCTACTCCTTTATGTAATCCTAACTTTGCCTTCATTCCTAAAATATGCATCAATGCATCTTGAAGTCTTTCTTCTGTTATAATTCCGTTTTTATATCCTTCTAGCATATAGTTGAAATCTTCCCTTGGATCATGGAAGAATAAAAACATATCACAACCTGCTGCTATCGTTCCTGGAACTTGTTCTCTCCTTGGTTTTGCACTTAATAATCCACCCATATGAGAAGCATCTGTAATTACAAGACCTTGGAATCCTAACTGCTCTCTTAATAGCCCATTAATTAGCTCAGGTGCAAGTGTAGCTGGCATAATATCCTTATCTGTAAGCTCTGGACATAACTTTTTACTATAAGATGGAAGTGCAATATGACCTACCATAATAGATTCTAATCCATCATCGATTAATTCCTTATACACTTTTCCAAAGGTATTATCCCATTCTTCACAAGATAAATCATTTACCCCAAGTACTAAATGTTGATCCCTTTCTTCCACACCATCTCCTGGAAAATGCTTTACTGCTGTAATAATATTGCTTTCATGAGCTCCTTTTAAATAAGACTTGCAATGCTCTAATACAACATCTGCCTTATCACTAAATGATCTTGTATTAACAATAGTATTTCTCCAGTTTAATACAATGTCTGCCATAGGCCCGAAAATCCAGTTACACCCAAGTGCACTTGCCTCTTTTGCCCCAATTCTTCCTAATTCATAAGAAGCTTTTGTATTACTAGATGCACCACATTGTGCCTGAGTAGCAACCTTTGTACCTTCCTTACAAGCACCACTTCCACCTTCTTCACAGTTGGCTGCAATAAATAATGGAATTTTGGTATTTGCTTGATACATTTTATTTTGTTCGTATATTTTTTCTGCAGATACTTCTGTATATCTTGCACCACCAATGTGATAATTTGTTACTAAATCCTTAATATATGCTTCATCGGTACTTTTTCCTAAATTTACAAATAGTTGACCGATTTTTTCTTCAATTGTCATATTTGCAATTGTGTCTTCTACCCATTGAATTGCTTCATCATCTAAAAAATAAGGGCTTAATTTTAAATTTGTACTCATAT
>CAJFOH010000103.1 GCA_904395845.1 uncultured Lachnospiraceae bacterium | reverse complement strand
GTATCACTAATAGTAAATCCAAATGTTTTTGTTAATGTTCCTGTATAATTTCCTGTTCCTGTTACTGTAATGGTTGCTGTTCCTGTTACAGTAGCTGGCTTACCAGAAGATGCTTTAATTTCACCAACATTATCCTTATAAGAAACTGTAAAATCTTTTGTTTCATATAATTGTTTACCAGCAAGTGTTACACTAACTGCTGGAGTAATTTCTTTTCCAGTATATTCATACGTATCATGAATCCCATTAATACTTCCACCACTAATATCTTTTGGTGCTATGGTAAATGTTTTTGTAACTGTTCCTTTATAGTTTCCTTTTCCTGTTACAGTAAGGGTTGCTGTTCCTGCATTAATATTATTGGAATACTCTACAGTATAGGAATATCCCTCTAATAATGTATAAGCACCAGTAGCATTGGATACTGCGACTGCTGGTGTTTTTGGTGTCCCATCATATACCACATTAGTTTCAGATAGTTTTACCATGTCATCGGTTAACTCTACTGGGTCAACATTTCCTACCGTAATATCAAGATCTGCAGTTAAATTTCCATATTTAACAGTTACTCTTTGCTCTCCTGATTGTGACTTATTATATCCTACTACCATTTCATCAATAATAGAAATCGTAGCTACTTCATTGGACCCTTTCATCTTTAATGTAGCAGTAATGTTCATATCACTAACAGGTACTTCTTTTGCCACATTAATAGATGATTGACTAAGTGTCATAGATTCGAATTGAGCATTTCCCATAAATAACTGAATCCAATAATCAGAATATGTATATTGAGAGGCAGTATTATTTAAATAACCGACACCAATTAAATTATAATTTGCATTTAATATGTTAGCACGATGTCCTGAACTATTCATCCAAGCATTTACTGCACTTTTTGGAGTCGCCACGATTGCACCTGCTGCAATATTTTCCCCTGTATAATATTGACTACTATTAATTCCTACTTCACTAAGCGCTGTATCATAGTATTTTCCATTTGGACGTTGATGTTCCATTTTTTGTAATAATTCTTTGGTACGAATATCCGCCGCTTTATTCAGTGGCTCATAAGTTGCAAGTGGAAGCAATCCATTGGCAATTCTTTGTCTATTTGTTTCTTTAATTGCTTCTTCTTCATAAGCTTGTTCTGATGTATAAACATCACTAGAAGCATTTGTAACATCCATAGCGTTATCATATCCTGCTTCTTTTAAAATTTTAACAAAATCTGCTGTACTATGAACCTTTGTTTGTCCTGCTAATGTACCATCTTTTTTAATATAAAGAATCGTTGGAGAAACAACACCTTGTTTCACACTATTATAATATGGTAGTAAAGAAGCAGTTGTATAACTCATAACATCTATAAGTAATACTTTTGCTTGTACTTCTCCTGCTATCATTTGATATTTTGGTAAGAAGCTCTTTGAATATGGACAGTTTGGAATGTATAAAATACAAATTTTTACATCTTTCAAGTCCTGATTTTGTTGTAATGTATCATAAGCTTGCTTATACATAGATGAGGTTGTATCTACTTTATCATTTAATTCAAACCCTGTTTTGTTATAAGCATTTCCTCTGATCCATATAGAACCAGTATTTTTACTTTTAAAATATTCTCCGCCAACATAAGCCCAATTCTTATCTTCTTTTGGCAAAGACTTTACATAATTTGCAGAAGCTGCAAGTACTAAAATGTGTTCCATTGGTAACGCTGTTACCGTAAGAAGAACTCCTAGTATAAGAGCCACGACTTTTTTCATTGTTTTACTCATATGTCTATTACCTCCTAATTATTTTTCAACTATGTTTATGTCCCCATACAATTTTAACAGCATATCTTTTTAGATACCCTAACTTGCTATGAAAACAAAAGGACTTTTCATAGCCTTATTTTTTGGACACATAGTAACATTGTTTTTCCAATATCCTCCATCAATATTAATAACTTTTTTATTGTTTGTCAAGGTATTTAAAACGTTTTTTTCCTATATTTTATAGGTATTCTATGAGGGTTTTCAATTAGATATTATTCTCTTTCCTGTATGGTTACATACACCATATCTCCTGGCTGTTTGTTTATTGCTCCTCGAATGTCTTTCCTTACCCCAATGATATGACACGGTGTTTTCATTCGAACCAAACTTCCTTGATATGGATGCCCATCAAAAGTAGCATGTACCTTTACTCTTCCTTTCCAAACTTCTCTCTAACATCAAATGGAATTTCAATATATGCTCCATCAATTCCATCCACCTTTTTAATTATTGCCTCAAAGGTATATACGTTTGGATTCATCCTATCTTCCTCCTATATTATACTTATTATAATCTAATATTTCTTATTTTACAAATGTATCTTCCATGATTTTTATTTTTGATAAATAGTTATCCTATAATTATTTATCGTCTATGCTATGCTTTTAACTACTTTTTGTAATAATTTTTCTAAAACGTTTTTCTCTTTTCCACTTTATCCTATTATCCCTTATACTTTTTTTGTTTTCTACTCTCTAAATTATAAGCCTGTATTTGTTTTCTACTATACATAAAATACAATTTTTTTACTAAAAAAAATATTTTCAGAAAATATATTCGTTTTTTAAATATAGTATTTGACATGTATTGGATAGTATGGTATTCTTATGACAGTTGCTTTTGCAACTGTTATTTTTTATATTTTTGGAGGTATCAACATGAACAAAGGTACAGTAAAGTGGTTTAACAACCAAAAGGGTTACGGTTTCATCTCTGATGAGGCAGGAAATGATGTATTCGTACATTATTCTGGATTAAATATGGAAGGATTTAAGTCTTTAGAAGAAGGCGCTTCTGTTGAATTTGAAATCGTTAATGGCGAAAAAGGACCTCAAGCAGTAAACGTAACAAAACTTTAATCACAAATTTACCATGTACCTTTTCTATAATATAAATTTCGATTTTATTAAGAATGAAGTATTGGTTTAAATGAGATTAAAACGTTCTATTAAGAAAATTTTATAGAAATCTTTCTTATAGAAATTATTTTACGAAAAAAGAAGCCTATTGGCTTCTTTTTTTGCGTTGTTTTGTTTTTTCTAAAACATATACTTGTAAAATTACATTTATTACTTGTCTTGCTTTCTCTTATCAAGCATAGATTGTAATTCTCCTGTTTCAAACACATAATTGGTATTACAAAAATGACAGTTTACTTCGATTGGCTTTTTATCATCAATCATTTCTTGAATGTCTTCACTTTTAATACTTGCGATGGCTTTTTCTACTCTTTCCTTGCTACAATTACATTCAAATTGTACAGGCATTTTTTCCATAACTTCCAAACCTAAATCTCCAAGAACATATTCTAAAATCATTTCTGGAGTCATTCCTTCATCTAATAATGTTGTAATTGGCTTAATTTCTTGAATTTTCTTTTCCAAGGCATCAATCACTTCTTCGTCTGTATTTGGCATAAGTTGAATAATAAATCCACCTGCTTGTCTAACAGTATTATCCTTATTCATCAATACACCTAGTGCTACTGTTGATGGAATTTGTTCGCTTGTTGCATAATAATAAGTCAAGTCTTCTGCAATTTCACTACTAATTAAAATGGTTTGTCCTACATATGGCTCTTTTAATCCAATATCACGAATGACACTTAATACACCAATCCCTACTGCACCACCTACATCTAATTTTCCTTGTGGACTCGGTGGAAGCATTACTTCTGGATGAAACGCATACCCTTTTACATTTCCTTTGGAGTCAGCAGTAACCGTTAATCCACCGATTGGTCCATCTCCTTCTATTTTTAATGTAAGTAAATCATCTTTTCCTTTCATCATTGGTCCCATCATGGTTCCTGCTGTTAAAAGTCTTCCTAAGGCTGCTGTTGCTACTGGACTCATATTATGAGCATTTTTTGCATACTCTACCAATTCCCTTGTTGTTGCTGCAAATGCACGTACTTGATGGTTAGCTGCAGTTGCACGAATCATATAATCACTCATTATACTACCTCTTTTCTTTTTCTCTTTTTTTCATTTCTTAGTGATTGCTATAATGCTACTATTTTTTCAATTTTAAATCTTTGATTTGCTATGTTTTTAGCTTTGCTTTAACTTTAACTTTAACTGAGCTATGCTATCATTTTCTATTTCTACTTTCAATATATTCTTGCTATTTTCCCTTTTCTCTAGCAACAATATACATTCGATTGCAATCTTTTGTTGGCAATGTTCTTCCGCCTTCTCCATAGGCAACTACAAACTCCATACCACCTGCTTCTATGATTGCCTTTACTTCTTCTAAAGAATATGCACGCTGATGGTGTAATTCTTCTGATTTTTCATACAGTCCATTTTCTAACTTTGAAAAAATAGTGAGTGCATACTCATTAATTTTTTCCTCTTCAAAATAATAATTATCCCAAATAAAACTGCCATTTTCTTTGTTATCACCAAAAACTTTATTTCCCATAACATTTTTATAGTAATGGTCCGTTTTTAAATCAAAAATAAACAATCCCTTTGGGTCTAAATAGTTATTTACCAAACGAATTACTTCTATCATATCTTCCTCTTCTAGTAAATAATTCATGGAATCACAAAGGCTAATTACTGCTCCAACCGTTCCATATAGTTCAAACTCTCGCATATCTTGCAATAGGTACAAGCTACTAGAGTGATTTTTTCTTGCCTTATCCATAGCAATCTCTAGCATTTCTTCAGAAATATCAATCCCTATCATATCATATCCTAATGTTCCAAAGGCTTCTGTAATTCTACCTGTTCCACAACCTAATTCTAAAAGAAGCCCATCTGTGATATTATGCTCTACTAATATTGCATAAACGTAATCAATCCATTCCTTATATGGTGTTTCTTCCATAAAAGAATCATAAAGGGCTGCAAATGGTCCATACGTTTCCAACGTTGCCACCTCCAAATTTAAACTTTCCTCTGCAATTTTAACAAGTTTTTATAATAAATGCAAGCATTAGAGATTCTTCATTACAATGGAATCACTTCTAAATCATCTGGCACATATATTTTCCCAGTAAAATATTGCCCTGCTTCTTTTGTATATGCTTCTTTTCGTACGGATAAATGTTTATCTTCTGTATGATATAACAATAAATTTTTAACATTTAGCTGACTTGCTAATTTTCCAGCATCTAATGCTGTACTATGATTTTTTTCATATGGTTTAAATGTTTCTCTATGTTCATATAAGCAAAATGCTTCACTTAGTAACCAATCGCTATCTTTCACATATAACTCACACATTTCATTGTATGGCTCATCACCTAAAATTGCCATAACCTGTCCATCTGGCAACGTAACCTTTGCACCAAATTGCTTTGCTTTTGTGGAAAAAATATCAAAAAATTGTAATTGCAAATTGGTTGTTTGTCTTTTATCGCCATTTTCTACTACGTTTATATGAATTCTTTCTCCAATATGCTTTGCCAATTTTTTTGTTAATGTCATATTGCCAAATGTGCGAATCATGTATGCAACTTCATCGTGACAATAAATTACAAAATCCCCATCATATTTTCCTTGCTCTATTAGGGTAGCAATTTTTCGTATCATCCATATAGCACCTAACACATGGTCGGTATGTCCATGGGTTAAGAACATATGATGAATATTTGTATATGGAATATTTGCCTTTTCTAATTGAACAAAAATACCATTACCGCCACCTGCATCTACTAAGAGATATTCATCTTCTATTCTAATGGCATAGCAAGTATTATAGCATTTTGTTACCATAGCACTTCCTGTGCCTAACATAATTAATTCTTGTTTCATATTTTTTATCATTTTGCATCATATCTTCTTAATAATATTAAATATATTAATATATTTTATCTATATTGTATATATTATACATAATGTAAAGTTACGATATAAAATGATTTCCTCCTTATTTTCTTTCCTATTATCAATACTATAAGTTTCTTTTCTCTCAGTATTACTATTTCTACTTATCTTTACATAGAAATTTACTAGTATCTAAAGTTTTATTTCCATCTTCTATAAATTCCTTTCCAGACTACGATTATGGAATAATGTATTGTTCTTATAGGTTTTATTTTATGTGACATCCTAATGAAACATCAAATCGAAACCTATAAAAATACTTTCTTTATTTCCTTCAATACGTTCTTTCCTTCTTAATAATCGCTTCAAAAATGAAAAAAACATATTGCTATCTTGATTTTCCAGCTTTATTTCTCTAAAAATTTCTTAATATACTTTCCTGTATAAGAGGCCTCCACATTTATAATCTCCTCAGGTGTTCCCTTAGCAATGACAGTTCCACCACCAACGCCACCTTCTGGACCAATATCAATAATATAGTCGGCTGTTTTTATTACATCTAAGTTATGCTCAATGACAACAACTGTATTTCCACCATCGGTTAGCTTTTGAAGAATTTCTGTTAATTTATGAACATCTGCAAAATGAAGTCCTGTGGTTGGTTCATCTAAAATATATATAGTCTTTCCTGTACTTCGTTTACTAAGTTCTGTTGCTAACTTAATACGTTGGGCTTCTCCTCCTGATAATGTAGTAGATGGTTGTCCCAAACGAATATAAGATAGACCTACATCATAAAGGGCTTGAATTTTTCTTTTAATGGAAGGAACATTTTCAAAGAAGGTTAATGCTTCTTCTACGGTCATATTTAATACGTCATGAATATTTTTCCCTTTGTATAATACTTCCAATGTTTCTCGGTTGTAACGTTTTCCTTTACAAACTTCACAAGGTACATACACATCTGGTAAAAAGTGCATTTCAATTTTAATAATACCATCACCACTACAAGCCTCACAACGACCACCTTTTACGTTAAAGCTAAATCTTCCTTTTTGATATCCTTTTGCTTTTGCATCAGAAGTAGAGGCAAATAAATCACGAATCATATCAAACACACCAGTGTAAGTGGCTGGATTGGAACGTGGCGTTCTTCCAATTGGACTTTGGTCAATGGCAATAATCTTATCTAACTGCTCCATTCCTTCTACTTTTCTATGAGCTCCTGGAATTAGTCTTGCTCTATTTAACTTTTTAGCTAATACTTTATATAAAATTTCATTCACTAAGGAGCTTTTTCCTGAACCAGACACACCAGTAACACAAGTAAATACTCCTAATGGGAATTTTACATCTATATTTTTCAAGTTATTTTCTTTTGCTCCATATACCGTTAGCCAGCCTGTTGGCTTTCTTCTTTGTTCTGGAACTGGAATTTTAATTCTTCCACTTAAATAACCACCAGTGATGGACTGCTCATTTTCCATAATTTCTTTTGCAGTACCAGTAGCTACCACTTGTCCACCATGTTCTCCTGCTCCTGGACCAATATCCACAATATAATCAGCAGCTAGCATAGTATCTTCATCATGCTCAACCACAATCACACTATTTCCTAAATCTCTTAAATGAAGCAGTGTATTTAACAATTTATCGTTATCTCTTTGATGAAGTCCAATACTTGGTTCATCTAAAATATAAGCAACTCCGACTAAACCAGAACCGATTTGTGTTGCAAGACGAATTCTTTGTGCCTCACCACCTGATAACGTACCTGTTGCTCTTGATAAACTTAAATAATCAAGACCTACATCAACTAAGAAACGAATTCTAGCCTTTATTTCTTTTAATATTTGTTCTCCAATGGATAACTGCATTTGGGATAACTGTAACTGTTCTAAAAATACATACAAATCTTTGATTGACATATCGGTTAATTCATAAATATTTTTATCTCCTACGGTAACTGCTAAAGATTCCTTTTTCAAACGTTGTCCACTACATACTTTACAAGGGATAACACGCATAAATGTTTCATATTCTGCCTTTGTTGTTTCTGAACCAGTTTCACGATAACGACGTTCTACATTTTTAATTAATCCTTCAAAGACAACATCATAAATTCCTTCTCCACGTTGCCCTTTATAATACACTTTTACAACTTTATTTGTCCCATAAATAAGTAAATCATGGATTTCCTTTGGATAATCTTCAAATGGTGTATCTAAGCTAAAATCAAATTCCTTTGCCAACGCATCTAAGACAGCTCTTGTATAACTTCCTTTATCGGTACAAGACTGCCAGCCAAGTACAACAATAGCACCTTCATTAATACTTAATGATTTGTCTGGTATCATTAAATCTTCATCAAATTCCATTTTGTGTCCTAAACCAAAACATTCTGGACAGGCACCAAATGGATTGTTAAAGGAGAAGCTTCTTGGCTCAATTTCATCTACGCTAATGTGGCAGTCTGGACAAGAAAAACTTTGACTAAAGGTTAAAAGTTCTCCATCAATAACATCCACCATCAACAGTCCATCGGAAAGTTTTAATACATTTTCCACAGAATCTGCCAAACGTTGTTCAATTCCTTCTTTTATTACAAGTCGATCCACCACAATTTCAATATTATGTTTTGTATTTTTTTCTAGAGAAATTTCCTCTGTTAACTCGTACTGATTTCCGTCAATGCGAACACGAACATATCCACTTTTTTTCGCTTGTTCTAGTACCTTTTCATGACGTCCTTTTCTTCCACGAACAACAGGTGCTAATAACTGTATTTTTGTACGCTCTGGTAATTCCATAATACTATCTACCATTTGATCTACCGTCTGTTTTTTGATTTCCCTGCCACACTTTGGACAATGAGGAATTCCTATTCTAGCATATAACAAACGCATATAATCGTAGATTTCTGTTACTGTACCAACAGTAGAACGTGGATTTCTATTGGTTGATTTTTGGTCAATGGAAATGGCTGGTGACAACCCTTCAATGCTTTCCACATTTGGTTTTTCCATCTGTCCTAGAAACTGTCTTGCATAAGATGATAAAGACTCCATATATCTTCGTTGTCCCTCTGCATAAATAGTATCAAATGCTAAGGAAGACTTTCCTGAACCACTAAGTCCTGTTAAAACAACTAG
>CAJFOH010000102.1 GCA_904395845.1 uncultured Lachnospiraceae bacterium | reverse complement strand
TTATTAGTAGATATTTATAACAGAGCAAAGAAACTTCATATTGAAACAAATGTAAGACGTATTGTATTTATTATTGAAACAAAGCATGAAAAGGATAGCAATGCTCTTGAAACAGTTAGAAGTTTATTTGCAGGTAAGTCAAAAGACTTTATTACAGCAGTAGACGAAAAGAACATTATTATTGTAAAAGAATTAAAAGCAAATGAAACATATGAAGATATGGATAAGACTGCACATGTTATTTTAGATATGTTAAATACAGAAGCAATGTCAAAGGTTCATGTTGCTTATGGTACAATTGTTAATGAAATTAAAGAAGTATCTCGTTCTTATAAAGAAGCGAAGATGGCACTTGACGTAGGAAAGATTTTCTATAGTGATAAAAATGTTGCAGCATATTCTAATTTAGGAATTGGACGATTAATTTATCAATTACCATTACCTTTATGTAGAATGTTTATTAAGGAAATCTTTGATGGACGTTCTCCTGATGATTTTGATGAAGAAACATTAACTACAATTAATAAGTTCTTTGAAAATAGTTTAAATGTGTCTGAAACATCAAGACAATTATACATTCATAGAAATACATTAGTGTATCGTTTGGATAAGTTACAAAAAAGCACAGGGCTAGATTTAAGAGTGTTTGAAGATGCCATTACATTTAAAATTGCATTAATGGTTGTAAAATATATGAAATACATGGAAACTCAAGAATTTTAGAAAGTTTGGATGAATAAATGATAATTTTTAAGAACGTAAGCAAGGCCTATGAAAAGGGAATACGAGCGATTAAAAATATGGATATTACCATTGAAGATGGTGAATTTGTATTTGTAGTAGGAAAAAGTGGTTCAGGAAAATCTACATTTTTAAAATTATTATTGAAGGAAACAGAAGCTTCTAGTGGAGAAATTATCGTAGATGATATGGATCTTACAACGATGAAGCGACGCCATTTACCAAAATATCGAAGAAAATTAGGTGTTGTATTTCAGGATTTCCGTTTATTAGCTGATCGAAATGTATATGAAAATGTAGCACTAGCGCAAAGGGTAATTGGACGACCATTGGCACAGATTAAGAAAAACGTTCCTAGTATGTTAGAAATGGTAGGATTATCCTCAAAGTATAAAAACTCTCCAACAGAACTTTCTGGTGGAGAGCAACAAAGAGTAGCAATAGCCAGAGCTTTGGTAAACAAACCTGAAATATTACTTGCCGATGAACCAACTGGAAACTTAGATCCAGAAAACTCAAAAATAATTATGGAATTACTGGAAAAAATTAATGAAATGGGGACTACAGTAGTTGTAGTCACTCATAATTTAGAATTAGTAAGCTCCATGAATAAACGAGTAATCACTATGGATAATGGATTACTGATACATGACACAAAAGAAGGTGGTGATTTAGATGAGAGCTAATACCCTATTTTACTGCCTAAAACAAGGGCTTATTAATATTAGAAGGAATAAATTATATTCACTTGCATCTGTTATAACAATTTCTGCGTGTATTTTCTTATTTGGAGCATTTTTCTCTGTTATAACAAACATTCACTTTATGATTGAAAAGGCAGAAGAGAATGTGGGAATTACCATTTTTTTTGATGAAGGAATTGAAGATACTAGAATAGAGGAAATTGGGAATGAAATCCAACAACGGCAAGGAGTTGCTAGAGTGGAATTTCTTTCTGCAGAAGAAGCATGGGAACAATTTAAGGAAGTCTATTTTAAGGAAATGCCACAATTAGCTGATGGTTTTATTGGAGATAATCCACTGTCTAATTCTTCCTCTTATGCAGTTTATTTAGCAGATGTATCCTTGCAAGAGGAAATCGTTACTTGGTTAGAAAATATAGAAGGAATTCGTAAAGTAAATTATTCGGAAATGGCGGCAGGTGGACTAGAAGATTTTAATCATTTAGCAAGTTATGTATCTATTGGACTAATTGGAATTTTATTAGTTGTTAGTATCTTTTTGATTAGTAATACAATTTCCCTAGCATATACAGTTCGTAAAAAAGAAATGCAGTTAATGAAATGGATGGGAGCAACGAATTTTTTTGTAAGAGCACCATTTGTTGTAGAGGGACTAATCATTGGAATCGTAGGTAGTGCATTACCGCTTGTTTTTATTTATGCATTATACAAAGAGATCGTTACATTTGTATATCATAAGTTTAGTTTTATATCTAATGTCATTCAATTTTTGCCAGTAAAAGATGTATTTGTACCACTAATTCCAATTGCCTTGTTATTAGGGGCAGGAATTGGATTTGTAGGAAGTTTCTTTACAATTCAAAAGCAATTAAAAGTATAAAACATAATTTTGTAAATATGCAATGTTTTTTAGTATGAATAGGAAATGTAGGAAAGAAAATGAGGTGGAATATGAATCGTTGGATGAACAGAAAGAAGGCAGTTGTAGGTGTTTTTCTTGGAATGGCAGTTGCAGTTCCTTCTTATACTGGATATACCACAAATACGATACCAATAGAAGAGCCAACCATAGATGCACAGTTACAGGAAGACTACAATCAAGCAAAAGAAGATTTAGGAGCTATGACCAATGAATTGGAAAATACAAAAAAATTATTAGAGGACCTAAAAAAACAAGAACTTGATATGCAGTCATATGTGCAACAATTAGATAGTTCTATGACAGAAATTGCCAATCGAATTAATGAATTAAATGGACAAATTGAGCAAAAAGAGGCTGAAATTACAGCTGCTCAAAATAGGTTGGAAGAAGCAGAGGAACAAGAAAAAGAACAATATGCACAAATGAAACTTCGAATTCAATATATGTATGAACAAGGAGAGTCAGATTATTTGTCTATTTTGCTTGAAGCGACTTCATTCCCTGATATTTTAAATCGAATGGAATATATTTCAAAATTAGTAGAATATGATAGAAAAATGCTGGTAGAGTATAATGAAACCGTTCAAACAGTAAAAAATACAAAAGAAACATTAGATAGAGAGAAGGAAGAACTGGTAGCTTTAAAGGAAAAAGAAGAAGAAAATCAAGCATCTCAACAACTACTAATGGAGGCAAAAAAGCAGGAATTATTAACGTTACAAGCTAATGTGGAAACACAACAAAATCAAGTGTTGGCCATAGAGGATAGTGTAGGTGAACAACAACAGTTGACAAGTGATTTGGAGCAAGAATTGCAACAACAAGCAGAAGATGCTAAAAAAATAGCAGATCAGCTTGCAGCACAAGCAATGAAAGAGTTACAAGAGAGAATGGCAGAGGAACAAAGACAGGAGTCTATTAGGCAAGAATCTATTTTGCAGGAGTCTATTAAGGAAAGTGCAAGACAAGAGTCAATTGCACAAAGTTCCATAGCGCAGTCCATAGCAGATGCTCAGGCAGCCGCTGAAAATGGCCAAGAGAACTCCCAGACCCAACCACAGACAACAGTACCACAAACAACCCAACCGCAAACAACACAGCCACAGGTGACTCAGCCAACAACCTCAGCAAACAATCAGATTGTTGTAGAAAATGGTTTAGTAACAAAGTTAAATCTAAAGTGGCCAGTACCATCTAGTAGGAGAATTACAAGTCATTTTGGTCCAAGACCAAACAAGCCAGTAGCTGGGGCAAATCCATTCCATCATGGAACTGATATTGGGGCTAAGATGGGAGCTGATATTGTAGCAGCAGCAGATGGTATTGTAATGTATGTTGGAGATGGTTACGATATTGGTAATCAAGGTTGTGGTAATCAAATTTGGATTGCCAATGGAAAAGGTGAAATTATTACCATGTATAGTCACTGTTCTGTAATAAAAGTAAAAAAAGGTCAGTATGTCAAAGCAGGAGAAGTAGTTGGTCTTATTGGCAGCACAGGATATTCCACTGGACCACATTTAGATTTTAGAATTTATATTACAGGAGAGTATGCAAGATACGATAAGTCTGGTGAATATTTGGACGCATTAACAGGTGAATATATTAGTCCTTCCGATGCGTCTGGAACAAGAAGACCTTCTGTTAGCATTTCCTATTATTAATGATAACAAAAGTATATAGCACCAAATTTCGTATAAAAATGCATTTTTAAGATAAAATAAAAAAGAATACTACAAAAACAGAGCAAATAGCCGAAGCCATCACATCATATATGTAACATATATTATGGATAGCTTCGGTTAAGTCAACTGTATTGTTGTAGTTTATATTTGGAAAATGCTTAAAATAGGTGGAAAGGAGAAGTAAAATGGAAGATAAGAAGCAGAGTGGGTTTTTAAAAGGGCTATTAATTGGAATCGTTGCAACATGTTTAATTGCAGGATTTTTATGGATTGGAGTAAATTCTGATATTACATTATTTGATGGAACTAATTTTTCATCAGATAAGAATAAACAAGAACAAGTGGATTCTGTTAGTGCGCAAGTTTCTTCTAAATTAAAATATTTGGAGGATTTAATAGAAGAGCAGTATTTATTTGATTATGAAGATGAAGATTTAGAAGCTGGAATTTATAAAGGATTCTTAAGTGCGTTAAATGATCCTTACACCTCTTATTATACAGAAGAAGAATACAAAGCACTGATGGAATCTTCTGCAGGAGAATACTCAGGAATTGGAGTAGTTGTTTCCCAAAATGTAGAAACTGGTGTGGTTACACTAGTAGAACCTTATGAAGATGGTCCAGGATATAAGGCTGGAATTTTGCCAAATGATATTTTATTTGCTGTGGAAGGCGAAGAAGTAACAGGGCAAGATATTAATAGTATTGTTTCAAAAATAAAAGGGCCAGATGGTACAGTGGTAAACATTACTGTTTATCGTAGTAGCGAAGATAAATATATTGATATGGCTATAACAAGAGAAAAAATAGAAGTAAAAACAGTAGAAAGTAAAATGCTAGACAATAATATTGGCTATATTTTAGTTTCTGAATTTGATAGTGTTACTTATGATCAATATGTGGAAGCAATAACAAACTTAAAAGAGCAAGGTATGGAAGGATTAATTGTCGATTTAAGAAACAATCCAGGTGGAAATTTGGATATTGTTGTAAAAATGGCAGATGAAATGCTTCCAGAAGGAAAGATTGTTTATACGAAGGATAAGCATGGAAAAGGTAGTGAATGGTTATCTGATGCAGATAGAATCTATGACAAACCATTAGTTGTGTTGGTAAATGAAAATAGTGCAAGTGCTTCTGAAATCTTTGCAGCGGCAATACAAGATTATCAAGTAGGAACACTTGTAGGTACAACAACCTTTGGGAAAGGAATTGTCCAAGTAATTAAAGATTTAAAAGACGGTACAGCGATTAAAATGACAGTTTCTAGATATTATACCCCAAAGGGAGAATGTATTCATGGAATCGGTGTTACTCCTGATGTAGAAGTAGAATTACCAGAAGAATTAAAAAATAAGTTAGACATTAGCCAAGAGGAAGATACACAATTACAAAAAGGAATTGAAGTGTTAAAAGAGCAAATGAAATAGAAAAAAAGGTAGAAGGGAAAGTTATATTCCTTCTGCCTTTTTTTATCCCATCATAAGAAAAGGAACAAATGTTCAAAGAACGAATGTTCTTTTTACCTATATACATTTTATAAATCCTATGTTATAATTTATTAACAGAAACGTATTGTTAGAACGTGAGTACATGGTTACACTAATAGTACAGACTTTTTTATATTTCCATATGGACCTTTTATTAAAAGAAAAGGATAAGAAATAAAACGATTTTTGTTTCGGAGGTGTAAAGGCAAATGAAGTTTAAGTTACACAGTGAATTTCAACCAACAGGGGATCAACCCCAAGCCATTGAACAGTTAGTAGAAGGATTTCAAAAAGGAAATCAGTTTCAGACGTTATTAGGTGTTACTGGTTCAGGAAAAACATTTACCATGGCAAATGTAATTGAGAGATTGCAAAAACCAACATTAATTATTGCCCATAATAAAACATTAGCAGGACAGTTATATAGTGAATTTAAAGAATTTTTTCCAGAAAATGCAGTAGAATATTTTGTATCTTACTATGATTATTATCAACCCGAAGCCTATGTGCCATCCACAGACACATACATTGAAAAAGATTCTGCCATTAATGATGAAATTGACAAGTTACGACTATCAGCAACGGCAGCCTTGGCAGAGAGAAAAGACGTAATTATTATTGCGTCAGTATCGTGTATTTATGGATTAGGTAGCCCCATTGATTATAAGGAAATGGTACTTTCCTTGCGACCAGGAATGATTAAGGATAGAGATGAAGTCATTCATAAGCTAATTGATATTCAATATACAAGAAATGATATGGATTTTCATCGTGGAACTTTTCGAGTGCGTGGAGATGTAGTAGAAATATTCCCAGCTACATCATCAGAACGGGCGGTACGAGTGGAATTTTTTGGCGATGAAATCGACCGTATTACAGAAATTGATTCATTAACAGGAGAAATCAAAAGCAGATTAGAGCACGTTGCATTTTTCCCAGCTTCTCACTATGTTGTTCCAAAGGAAAAAATAGAACTAGCAGCAAAACGAATTGAAGAAGAATTAAAAGAGCAAGTTGCTTATTTTAAGGGGGAAGATAAGTTAATTGAAGCCCAACGAATTGCAGAGAGGACCCATTTTGATGTGGAAATGATGAGAGAAACTGGATTTTGTTCCGGTATTGAAAATTATTCCAGGCATTTAACAGGTTCAAAGGCAGGAGAGCCACCTCATACACTAATTGATTATTTTCCAGATGAATTTTTAATCATTGTAGATGAATCTCACATTACAATTCCACAAGTAAGAGGAATGTATGCAGGGGACCGTTCCCGTAAAATGACGTTAGTAGATTACGGATTTCGTTTGCCATCAGCGCTGGATAATAGACCTCTTAATTTTCCAGAGTTTGAAAGTAAAATCGACCAAATGTTATTTGTATCTGCTACACCAAATGATTATGAGAATGACCATGAAATGCTTCGAGCCGAGCAAGTCATTCGACCAACTGGACTATTAGACCCTAAGATAGAGGTTCGACAAGTAGAAGGACAAATTGATGATTTAATTGGTGAGATTAGAAAGACAATTAAGTCAAACAATAAAGTGTTAATTACTACCCTTACAAAACGAATGGCAGAAGACTTAACAAGCTATTTAAAGGAAGCAGATATTCGAGTAAAATATTTACACTCTGATATTGATACGTTAGAGCGAGCACAAATCATTCGTGATATGCGTTTGGACGTATTTGATGTATTAGTCGGTATTAACTTATTAAGAGAAGGATTGGATATTCCTGAAATTGCTTTAGTAGCAATTTTAGATGCAGATAAAGAAGGATTTTTACGTTCAGAAACATCGCTGATTCAGACCATTGGACGAGCTGCTAGAAATGCAGAGGGACGAGTGATTATGTATGCAGATACTATTACTGATTCTATGGCAAAAGCCATTAGCGAAACTGAAAGAAGACGTGGAATACAAGAGAAGTACAACAAAGACCATGGAATTACCCCACAAACCATTAAAAAGGCAGTGCGTGACTTAATTCGCATTTCAAAATCGGCAGAAGAAGCTACGGATAAGTTAAAGAAAGATCCAGAGTCTATGACAGCTAAAGAGTTAAATAAATTAATCAAAGACATTACAAAGAAGATGAAGCAAGCAGCAGCAGAATTAAACTTTGAAGCAGCAGCAGAGCTTCGTGATCAATTAAAAGAATTACGAACACATTTAGAAGAATTGGAGCATTAGAAGATTATGTCAGAAAAGCAATATATTAAAATAAGAGGTGCCAATGAGCATAACCTAAAAAATAT
>CAJFOH010000101.1 GCA_904395845.1 uncultured Lachnospiraceae bacterium | reverse complement strand
CATCCAAAATATTGCTGTTTATGTAGGGTTTTCTGATTTGAATTATTTTAGTCGATGTTTTAAAAAAGAAAAAGGGCTTACTCCTACGGAGTATCGCCAAAGAAAGTCTATTAATATTTAGTAATTATATAACTTATGTGCTTTTTAGACTTTCCTGAAAGTCTATTAACATTTAGATATTATATATCTTATGTATTTTTAGACTTTCTTGAAAGTCTATTAATATTTAATAATTATAACTTACGTGCTTTTGGGCTTTTTAGAAAGTCTATTAATATTAATATTTAGTGATTATAACTTATGTGCTTTTAGGCTTTTTAGAAAGTCTATTAATATTAATATTTAGTGATTATAACTTATGTGCTTTTAGGCTTTCCTGAAATTTTTTTACTAAATAAGAAAGCCGTGGCTTAAACCTCGGCTTTCTTATCCATACATGCGGGAAAAGGGACTTGAACCCTCACTTCCTACGGAAACATGATCCTTAGTCATGCCTGTCTGCCAGTTCCAGCATTCCCGCATTCAAGTGAATTGTATTTATTGTTTAGAAACTTATTACAATTTCTTGACCAAGAGTATTCTAGCATAAAAAGATATCAGTGTCAATTACTTTTATAGAAAAAATCACGACAAGAAGTATATTAATCATTGATTCGATGATACTCATCTATTTATAATGCTAGACACTTTTTTATGTCTCTTCTTTTTAAAAAGTGATAATGCCATATATGGACAATTATATATACATCTATAACAATTTATACATTTTTGTCTATCAATAGCAGGATACCCTAAATTATCCCTTTCTATTGCTCCCACAGGACAATTAGTAACACATTTATTACATCTAATACAATGTCTTTTATGAAGAAATATTTTAAAATGAAAATGTTGTCCAATCCATTTATTAGGATAATTAAGTAATCCATACCACTTATATTTAGGCTTATTGAAATCCATTTTATCTTTATTTATAAATTCAATAATATCCCTTTTTATTTTCTTATTGATATATTTTTCATTTCTTGTAAAGAAATTTATTATTGGAACAAGCAATATTCCATCTGTTGCACTACATCTTCTTTATACTCAAATACATACATTCAGCAACGTACTTTGTATTACCTACACCTGAAAAATACAAAATCAATATTTTCTTCATAGTAGATTTGTCTCAACTTTCTTAATTAATTTAAAACAAAATTACTTATTTTAAATATTTTACAAACAATTCTTTGGATTGTCAATTTATTAACTGTATTTGTGAATACCAAATTTCATCTATCGCATCAAAATAATAATATAGTTTTTTATTACTTTTCCCCACATTTATTTCCTTATTATTAAAAACTTAGACATTTTATTATAAATACATATTATATTATCCTCAAAAATATGTCAATAATAATATATAAATAATTTTATTTTCCGATCCATTTGTAAATAATGTTAGCCCCCCCAAAAAAACTAAAATACAAAAACCTATTGTTTTTTATTGATAAACTTCTGCTTGCCTACTCCACATGTTAGCATATTCTCCCTGAAGTTTCATTAGCTGACTATGATTTCCTATTTCTTTCACTTCTCCATCTTCCAACACAACTATCACATCTGATTTTTGTGTAAGAGATAAACGATGGGAAACCATAACCACTGTTTTTCCTTGAAATACCTCCAACAATAAGCGATATATTTCACTTTCTTGCAATGGATCAATAGCACTTGTTGGCTCATCTAAAACAAGGACACTAGACTCTTTTAGAATTCCTCTTAAAATAGCAAGGCATTGCTTTTGTCCTCCTGACAACTCCATTCCACCAAACTCTAAGCCATATCTTTCATTTTTTAGTTCTACTAATTCTTCCAATCCTATTTGTACTAGTCCGTCTTCTATCTTTTTATCTTCTACTTCTTGTCCTAGCTGTATATTATCCTTTATACTAACTGCAAAACAATGAAATTGTTGTGGAATGTATGATTTATCTTTTAAATAGCTACTATTCTCCTTTTTATTGACACAAAGTGTACCAGTTGGTGAAAGAAAACCGAGTAAAATCTTTGAAAGTGTTGTTTTTCCTGAGCCATTACTTCCCACAATAGATACAAAACTACCTTTCTTAATGGTCAAATTAATATTTTTTAAAGCTGGTTCTTTTGCCTCAGGATAGGTGTAAGAAATATTGGAAAGCTTAAATTCGATATCATCATTTGTCTCTTTTTCTAGTTGTAAATCTGCAACTTCTTTATCTACGAAACGAAAATAAGGCTCAACCATTACAGAAAAATCCGTTAGATGACCAAACAAGGAAAACAGGTTTTGAAACTGTGTTGTGATTTGCGTAAAAGTATAAATTGTTACCGAATATTGTGCCAGTGTTATTTGACTATTTATAAATAATATAGTAGTACTAGCATATGCCCCTATCTTTCCTATTAATTGCAATACTTGAAACAAGGAAGATACCACAACTTGCTTTTTCAATACATTTTTTTCTCTTAGTATGAAACATTCTTTCGCTTCTTTCCACTTACTAAGTAAAAAAGAAAAGCTATCCATAACATCAATTTCTTTTCTATGTTCTGGCTGTGTAAGAAATTTCACGTATTCTTCTGCTTCCTTTTGTGACTGGGTGTTTTGATAAAGCAAATGTTTTCTTTGTAATACCTGATACATAGTATCGAAAATAGGTGGTAAGATGGAAAAACACAAAAAGAACAACAAACGTTTTTCTATTGTTATAATAATCCCCATAATACCTACAATTCCTACAATTGCCACACCAATTTCTACAACGATTTGATACACACGAAATATATTAATACTGGCAAATTGGGCTCTCTTTGTACCATTTACCATTTCTGGCAATAAATATTCTTGTAAGCGAAAACCATTGCATCGTTTATAAAAATCAGCTCGTATTTTCTTCTCAAAATGAAGCAACGAATGAAAATTTAAATAATAGTGATGATATAAATTATAAACACTATTTTGAACAAATACTATGATACAGTAAAAAACAATGGATAATGCTATCTGATTCATCTCTCCACTATATGTACTAATTTTAGCAATCATCTCGTTATATACAAGAATACTAAATAAAGGTAAGATTCCTAATAACAGCGTAACAAACATTAAAATCAAACTATCTATTAAGCAAGTTTGAAAACATATTTTTACACATCGACCAATCATATTATGTTTCATTTTCATACCATCCCCTTTGTTCTTCAAACATCTTTTTATAAATACCATCTTTTATATTGCATAATTGATTATGATTTCCAACTTCTGCAATTCTTCCATCTTCTAATACAATAATGTGGTCTACATTTTTCACAAACCCTAATCTATGAGTAATATATATAACTGTTTTATCTTCCAATGCTTTATTATATGCCTGAAAAATACGTATTTCTTCTAATGGATCTAAACTGGCTGTAGGTTCATCTAAAATATAAACTTCCCCATCTTTCCATAGAGTTCTGGCCAAAGCAATTCGTTGCCATTCTCCCCCTGACACTTCTACGCCTTTTTCTTTTACATTGGTTAATTCTGTATCATACCCTTTATCCATTTTCTTTATTATTTTTTCTATTCCTGATATTTGTTCTATTATACTTAGCTTTTCTCTATCCCCTTCTGATCCAAGCATTATATTATCTTTTATCGTCATTGGATAACGGTTAAAATCTTGGAAAAGCACTACTGGTTGTTCTACATAATCCACTTCTCCAGTGGATGCTCTATATAACCCTGCCAATATTTTTGCAAAAGTTGTTTTTCCTGCTCCATTTGCACCTACAATCGCATACTTTTTTCCTTGTTTAAAGGAGAAGGAAATCTGATGTAATATTTCCTTTTCCTTATTTGGATAAGAAAAACTAACATTAGATGCTGATAACACTTCCTTTTGTTCTTGAATATCCACTTTATTTCTATTTATTTTATTAAACGGCTCTCCTATTGCATTCTTTTCTTCCATTTGTAAAAAACGTTGATAATCATTACAGAACTTTTGATATTGTATTACATGCTCTATACATTTTATTCCGTCAAATAGTTGTGCTATCATTGTTACAGAATAAGCAAATAAAGAGATTAACAGTCCTATAGTAAACTGATTGCTCCAATATCCATAGTAAAATAACAAAAATAGAAACATTGTGTATAAAAATACTACAATATCACTACATAGTTCTAATGTAATCCTTTTTCTTCCTAATGCTTGATTACTTTTTGTAGCACAGTCAAATTCTAAATGAAATTGTTCTAGAAAAAATGGTAAAAAATCAAATACCTTTTTTTCCTCTATATAATCTTTACTTGAAAGCACTTCTGAAATATATTGATATTTCCTTGTATTATTCATATACCTTTGCCAATAATCATACATTAATGCAGATAATCGTCTATTTAATCCGATACAAATTGGAAGAACAATAACAAAGGAACTTGTCAGAATGATAAGATATTGATAGGAAACTTTTCCAAATATAAGAAGATATAAACCTATCACACCAATAGTACCAAGTATTATTTTTTCTACAAATTGAAGAAACGACTCCTCTATTTTTTTGTTATCTTTTATTCGATTGAAGTCATCTCTATATTCTTTTGTTTCCAATACTGAAAATGGTAGATGAGAAATCTTTTGTAATAACCACATTTGATGATGATAGGTTGATAATAGATAATATTTACTAATATAATTATGTTTTAAGATGCCAACAAAGGCAGTACCAATCCATACAATCGCTAATATTATAACGGTTCTTATTGATGGATTATCAATTAAATGTTTAAGACAAATCGTAGCTACTAAATTTCCAACTCCAATAAATGTTGTAGCTACACAACATAGTAACAATGCTTTTTTCATTTTATCCCCCATTCTTTTAAACGTGTATCCCCATACGTTGTTTATTTTCATGCAACAGGCTTTTACCTGTTGCACTTCTTATCTCACTTTTTCTACTTTTCTTTTTCCTGCTGTAATCTTTTTAAATATTCCAATTCTTTTTTACTTAAATTAGCATCTTCCAATAAATCTGGTCTTCGCTCTAAGGTTCTTTTTATGGACTGCTCTCTTCTCCACTGCTCTATCTTTCCATGATTGCCAGATAACAATACATCTGGTACTTTCATTCCTAGAAAGGTGTCTGGTCTTGTATATTGTGGATATTCTAATAGATTATCATGGAATGATTCTATATCTGCAGAAACATCATTATTAAGAACACCTGGCACTAATCTAGAAATACAATCAATCATAACCATTGATGGAAGTTCTCCACCAGTAAGTACATAATCGCCAATGGAAACATAATCGGTCACTATCCTTTCAAGGACACGCTCATCAATTCCTTCATAATGCCCACATAAAAATACTAAATCTTCTTCTTTTGCAAACTCTTCTGCCATTTTTTGATTGAATACTTTCCCTTGTGGCGTCAAATAAATGACTCTTGGTTTTTTCCCTAGCTTTTGTACCAAATCTTCATAAGCATCATACACAGGTCCTGCTTGCATTACCATTCCTGCACCACCACCGTAAGGGTAATCATCTACCTTATGATGTTTGTTGGTAGAGTAATCTCTTATATTAATGGCTTCTACTTGTAACAATCCTTTTTCTGTTGCTCTCCCAATAATACTAGAGCTTAGCCCTTGCTCTATCATTTCAGGAAACAACGTTAATACATGATATTTCATCATAAATCCAATAATCCTTCTAATACGTGAACTTCCATTTTATTTTCTTCTAATGACACATTTAAGATACAATCTTTAATGGCTGGAAGTAACACCTCTTTTTTATTTTCCATTTCTACAATATACACATCGTTAGCACCAGTTTGTAGCACATCTTTTAATATACCTAATGTTTCTCCAGTATCTGTTACTACTTGTAAACCAATTAAATCAGCAATAAAATATTCGCCTTCTTCACATTTTACTGCATCCTCCCTTGTTACATATAAAGATAACTGACGGAAACGTTCTACATCATTAATGTTATTTAGTCCTTCAAACTTTATTATAACCATATTTTTGAAAAATTTTACACTTGATATTTTTAATTCTTTGTATTCTTTTCCTACTTCTAAGAATACTTTTTTTAATTTTTTAAAACGATTCACATCATCTGTGGTAGGAAATACTTTTACCTCTCCTCGTATTCCATGAGTGGAAGTAATAACTCCAACACGCAACATTTGTTCCATAATACTCTCCATTCTATTTTTAATTTTACATGTATTGTCTTTTTCATTTTCTTCATATTATCATACAAGAAGATTTTTTTCAATTATATATACCTTGCATTTTATTTTTATAAAGGATTTCTTTTTCTAGTTTAACATATTTTTCCAAAAGTTAAAAAAGAAAAATAATCTTACCTTTCGACTAAAAATTAACTTTTTACCATATAATTAAAAAAGCTACAAACCTTTATCTTTCAAGGCTTGTAGCTTTTTTTCATTATTGTATTTCTACAATAACTTTTTTATTCTCTTTGGTAGCAGCTGCCTTTACAACAGAGCGAATCGCTTTTGCAATTCGACCTTGCTTACCAATTACTTTTCCCATATCAGACTCTGCAACTTTCACTTCCACCAATAATCCTTTTTCAGTTTCTGTTTCTGTTACAATAACTTCTTCTGGGTTATCTACTAAAGATGTTATTATTAATTCGACTAACTCTTTCACCACTCCACCTCCACTTGGGTGCAGGTATTATTATTTTTCGATACCAGCAATCTTTAAAAGCTTTGCTACTGTTTCAGTTGGTTGAGCACCATTTCCTAACCACTTCTTAGCTGCTTCTTCGTTGAATTTAATTACACTTGGTTCCTTTGTTGGATCATAGTATCCGATTTCTTCGATGAACTTTCCATCTCTTGGAGCTCTAGAATCAGCAACTACTACTCTATAAAAAGGTGCCTTCTTTTGTCCCATTCTCTTTAATCTCATTTTAACTGCCATTATAAATTACCTCCGTAAATTTTAAAATATATATTCTTTTATTTATATGTTAAAAGGGAAGCTTAAACTTACCTCTTTTACCTTTTCCACCCATCAATCCTGGAAGCTGTTTCATCATCTTACGACTTTGTTCAAATTGCTTTATCATTTTGTTTACTTCCGCAATATCAACACCAGCTCCATCTGCAATACGCTTCTTTCTTGATGGATTAATAATATCTGGATTGCTTCGTTCCTTTGGTGTCATAGATAAAATCATTGCTTCAATTCTATCAAATTGCTTATCATCTACCTCAGGTAAATTTTTCATTTGTCCCATTCCTGGTAACATTTTTAAAATCTCACCAAATCCACCCATATTTTTCATCTGTTGCATTTGGTCTAAGAAATCATTAAAATCAAGTCCAGATTTTCTTAATTTTTGTTCTAATTCTTTTGCTTTTTCAGCATCTACTTGTGCTTCTACCTTCTCAATTAAGCTCATTACATCGCCCATACCAAGAATTCTTGAAGCCATACGGTCAGGATAAAATTGTTCCAAATCAGATAATTTTTCTCCCATACCAATATATAAAATAGGCTTTCCAGTTACGGAGCGAATAGATAATGCCGCCCCACCTCTTGTGTCACCATCTAATTTTGTTAAGATAACACCATCTAGCCCAATTTTATCATTAAATGTACTTGCAACATTGACTGCATCTTGTCCTGTCATTGCATCTACAACTAATACGGTTTGTGTAACACCAGTATTTTCTTTGATTTCGATTAACTCATCCATCATTCCTTCATCAATATGAAGTCGACCAGCCGTATCAATAAGGACTACATTTTGTCCATGTTTACTTGCGTGTTCAATGGCTGCTTTTGCAATGTTTACTGGTTTATGATTTTCTCCCATTGAGAAAACTTCTACCCCTTGCTTCTCTCCATTGATTTGTAGCTGTTTAATCGCTGCTGGACGGTAAATGTCACAAGCAACTAATAAAGGCTTTTTCCCTTTTGATTTTAACTTACCAGCAATTTTTGCTACTGTTGTTGTTTTACCAGCACCTTGTAGCCCTACCATCATAATAACAGTAATCTCATTGCTAGGTTTTAATGCAAGCTCTGTTGTTTCAGAACCCATTAATTTTACTAATTCTTCATTTACTATTTTAATTACCATTTGTCCAGGATTTAAACCATTCATAACATCCTGTCCAATGGCACGTTCTTGCACTGCTTTAATAAATTCTTTTACTACTTTAAAATTAACATCTGCTTCTAGCAATGCCATCTTAACTTCTCGTAATGCTGTCTTTACATCTGCTTCTGTTAAGCGGCCTTTGCCTCGTAGGTTCTTAAATACATTTT
>CAJFOH010000100.1 GCA_904395845.1 uncultured Lachnospiraceae bacterium | reverse complement strand
TTTCTACAAAATCTAGGGATTGTTCTATTATTTTTTTCTGTCTTTCTATCTCCTTTTATGTAGAAAAAGAAAACTTCTTGAAGCTATTTTTTATTGTGCTATAATGCTATAAGAAAAGAATTTACTTGGATAGATAGAGAGGTTTTAAACACTATGATTTTTGACAAAGGAAAACAATCACTTGCCTTATTTGGCTCTTTAGTAAAACAAAAATTTCCTACCATTTGTTTTTTCTTATTTTTATTTTATTCCATTCTCTTTTTGTTTGGAACACCTTATATTATGATTGGTATGATAGCTACCATTCATTTTCAACTAAACTATAAAAAAAATCGTACTCTAAAAGAATTATTTGTATTTATTATTACTCAAGTTGCATTGGTAGTATTCGCTTTTTGTGCTACACGCAACTTATTTCTTTGCATTATTTTAAATATTTTTGTTCCATGCTTTTTTATTTTTTTGAAAAGCTCCCAGTTTACTCCACTTGGATATTTGGCGTATTTAATGACATTTACTTTTTTACAGCTTACTCCTGTAAGTATTTCTGGATTTATTACCCAACTGCTTGCAATGATGTATAGCTTATCCCTTTTCATTATCGTAATTGTTGTTTCCAATCATAAATATGGAAATTTATCTGATAGTTTCCAACCAAAGCGACAAGGAACTTGGCTTTTTACTTATTTTGTAACACAATTACTTGATGACCCAAATACAACCATTGACCTTGCGCCTCTACAACAAATACAACACTCCCTGTATGAAAAAGCCTATGAAACGAGAAATTATCATCGACTTGTTTCAAGGGAAGGTCAAGAACACTATTTGTTCGCTTTACTGTTTCAACGCTTTATTTATTTTCTTTCTTTTTTGCAACGAAACCATAGTATGATTGTTGCTACTAATAGAGAGTTTTTGCAAAATATTGTTGCTTATATGGAACAATTAAACTTAAATAACTGGAAGTATGACGAGGACTTGTATCAACAAGGAAAATCTTTGTATGAGCAAGCAAAAAAAGGTGGTAGCAATTGTTTCTTTCAATTAGAAATGATATTGCGAACAACCTTACTTATTTTAGAGGAAAATTCTTTAAAGGAGAAGAAACACTCCTCTATGAAAGTACCTTTTCTTCTTCGCTTCAAGGAATATATCACACACCAATTACACCCAAATTCTTTTGAATTTCGCTTTTCTCTACGAATGAGTGCTATTTTAGTCATTGGAATGTCATACAATTTATTAACAAATAATACTCGCAGCTATTGGCTTGTGTTAAATATGTTCTTACTTCTTCGCCCTATGTATGAAGAAAGCAACACTCGTATGAAAAATCGTTTTATTGGAACAACCATTGGCTGCATTATTACTTGTATATTGTTTCCATTTATTCCAAATGGACATTTTCTTATCTTTATTGGAAGTTTCTTGGCAACTTTAACATTCCTTCCAATACCAGGAACGATTATTCATACAATATTTACTACTTCTTTTGCCATTATTATGTCCTCTATGGCAATTAATGGAGTGCTAGCTGCCGAGTTACGTTTGCTTTATACTTGTATTGCTATTGTAATTGTACTAATTATTAATCGTTTTTTCTTTCCAACTAGTAGCTCACAACAATTTCAATACAATATCCAGTATCTATTCCGTATTCAAAAAACCTATTTGGAGCTATTGGAAGAATCTATGTTCCACCCTATTGAATATTGGAAAATTGGCAATGGACAAATGCAGTATCAATTGGTCTACGGACAAGTAAAAAACTTTTTAAAACAATCTAGTACTAATACTATGTTTTATTCTAAGGAAACTTATGAAGCTATGTTTCACATTTTATGGGATATGTTTGTAGAAATGGAGCAAATGTTATATGCCATTCATGAAAATGCTGATATTCAGTTGCCACCTGCTATATTATCCTCTTACATTGATGATTGGAGAGAAACATTGGAACAAATTTATCATACCATTCTTTCCCATGAACCAGTACCTGATAATAGTTGTACCATACCACAATATGACTTACCTTCCAATTGTTTGTTTCATCAATGGTTAAAATCTTACAATGAAAATTTAAAGTCCTTAAAACATTTGGTGTATGGAACTTATCGAAAATTTAGATAACTACATAAAACCACTCCCAAACTTTATAATAATTATTCATTAGAAAGAAAAAACAACGTTGTCCTTGTGACTTTCACAAAGGAATAAACGTTGTTTTTTCTATAAAATATATCCATAGCTTTAACAAGCTATTCTATATGTAAGGATAAATCTCCTTCTTTTATCCAACCTTTTTTACGGAATATTTCTCCAATTCCCCATGTTAAAATAGCTGGTAACAGAAAACTAATTAGAAATAAACCAATCCAGTCCATTGGAAGTATAGAAGATTTTACCCCTAGTTCTATATCGGATACCCAACCAGTGTAAACTCCTATTTGTCCTACCAAACCACAAGTTCCCATACCTGATGATACTGGAGTTCCATTCATTTCCAAATGAAACACACAAGTTGCCAATGGTCCTGTAATTGCTGATGTTATAATTGGAGGTATCCATATTTTTGGATTTTTTATTATATTTCCCATTTGAAGCATTGATGTTCCTATTCCTTGTGAAATTAATCCACCAACTCCATTTTCTTTGTAACTCATTACTGCAAATCCTACCATTTGAGCACAACACCCTGCTACTCCAGCACCACCTGCTAACCCTGTCAAGCCTAATGCTGCACAAATGGCAGCACTACTAATTGGAAGTGTAAGGGCAATTCCTACTAAAACAGATACTAACATTCCCATAATAAATGGCTGTAAATCTGTTGCCCACATAATAATTTTTCCTACTCCACTTGCAACTACTCCAATGGGTGGAGCAAACACCATAGACAATAAAATGCCTGACACAATAGTAATGAAAGGTGTTACTAAAATATCTACTTTTGTTTCTTTTGATACTGCCTTTCCTAGCTCTGCTGCTACAATGGAGATAAAGAAAACAGCAAGTGGTCCACCTGCACCTCCAAGTGTATTTGCTGTGTTCCCTACTGCTACGAGAGAGAATAATACAAGTGGTGGACATTGTAAGGCAAATCCTATGGCTACTGCCATAGCTGAACCTGATGCCAACTTGGCATAATCCCCTATTTGTACCAATGTTTGAATATGAAACTGTGTTCCTATTGTGGATAAGATTGTACCTATAAGTAATGACGCAAATAGCCCTTGTGCCATAGCTCCCATGGCATCAATTCCATATCTTTTTCCTGAAAAAATAATGTTTTTTCGTTGTAAAAATGATTTCATACTACACCTCTTTCTTTCCCTTCATTATATTTTTCCAAAAATAGATTGATAGTTTTGTGTAACACTTTTTTCTAACCTTTTTAACTACTATCAATTAGTGTACATTCATATTATCATATGTCTTGTCACTTGACAATACATATTTACAGCTATTTCCCTAAACTGTTATACTGTTATTATGTTTTTTGGAATTTGTTACTATTAGAAAGGAAGTGTTTTTTTGTGAAACAAGAAAAACAAGTATCTGAAACTCTTGGAATTGCTTTTATTTTAACATTTGTAGGAGGTTTTTTAGACACCTATTCTTATTTATTGCATAATAAGGTTTTTGCCAATGCTCAAACTGGAAATATTGTTTTATTGGCTATGAATATTACGGAGGGGGATTTTCATACAGCATTTTCCTACTTTCTTCCAATTATAGCATTTGTATGTGGTATCTTCCTTGCCCAATGGATACGAAGCCTTTTTCAAACTTCCCCTAACATACACTGGCGACAAATTACTGTGTTTATGGAAATACTTGCTCTACTAGGAATTGCCTTTATTCCTGCTAATACCTACAATCATTTGGCAAATTGTATGATTTCTTGTATTTGTGCCATTCAAGTGGAAAGTTTTCGCAAGGTACATGGGAAACCATTTACTACTACTATGTGTACTGGAAATTTGCGAAGTGGTACTGAATGTTTGTATCATTTTCTAAAAGACAAGAAAAAAGAACAGTTGCTCCATGGAATCCATTATTTTTCTGTAATATTATTTTTTGCGTTGGGTGTAGCTTTTGGAGTTTTTTTCATTAAATGGTGGGAAAATTTTTCTCTTTTTATCTGTTGTGGGCTGTTGAGTGTTTGCATTGTTTTCATGAGGGAGAGAAAGAAAAAAAGCCATTCATCCTTGGATAATAGTTTTATTAAGTAAATATATTCTATTTTTATACAATCAAAGTAATTTGGAAATGAAAGATATAAAAACTACTTGTTATGTTTCTATGATTTCTATGAAACATTGATTGGTATATCAATTAAGAATCTACTATGTGAATTGAAAGCACTTATATGCGTATGTATATAGGTGCTTTTTTTGTTGTGGGTAAATCAAATGAAATAAGAAAGGGTTGATTAATAGAGCATATGGAAATGTTCTCTTTTTAATGTTTTATTGAACTTTATTATGCTTTGTTATGATGGTATTTTTTGAATAGGGGGGTGGGATTTTATGGTGTTATTAAACGGTTAGGTAAAGGAAATAAAATTTTTGTTCATGGAAATTTCAATACATCTTATGTTGTTATTAAACCATCGAATTTTCATCTTCTTATCTTCTACTATATACAAAAAACATAGAAAAATCAAGTCATTCTTTCTTTTTTTCCAACCTTTCCCTTATTTTCTATATATTTCAAAGAAACAGCCAAATCCCTTCTATTTACTAGCATCTAGTGATTCACCTTGTTTTTAGCTTGGTAAATTTTCCAATTTCCTATCTGAAAGATTTCCCTCAAAACTCCCCCCAATTTAACCTTTCACAGTATCTTTCTATATAATCCTGTTCTTAAACATGGCTTATCTAAATACAATCTATTTAAGGCTTTTCCTTCCATTTACAACATAATTTTTATATAGCGATTTACTTTCTATCCAATATTGCCAGTACTATATTTTTATACAACAAAAAACCTCTAGTAAACTAGAGGTTTTAAGATGAGACACGGGGGATTCGAACCCCCGACACCTTGATTAAAAGTCAAGTGCTCTACCGACTGAGCTAGTATCCCATACTGGGCTAGTTGGATTCGAACCAACGTAATGCAGGAGTCAAAGTCCTGTGCCTTACCGCTTGGCGATAGCCCATCATTAATTATTAAATTCTATTGGTCTGCGACCAAGGGTGGATACTGGGATTCGAACCCAGGGCCTCCAGAGCCACAATCTGGCGCGCTAACCAACTGCGCTATACCCACCATAACACTAAGCAATATCGCTTGCATAGCGCAAGCGGGTGATGGGAATCGAACCCACGTATCTAGCTTGGAAGGCTAGTGTTCTACCATTGAACTACACCCGCACAATCGGGGTGACAGGATTCGAACCTGCGACCTCCTGGTCCCAAACCAGGCGCTCTAGCCAAGCTGAGCCACACCCCGTAAAACTTTACTACTGCTTGTCTTTCTTAGTAGCTTTTGTTTTATCTCTAATGCGTTAATTATTATATCACATCATTTTTAAGTTGTCAACACTTTTTTTTATTTATTTTTTAATTTTTTTATTTCTATTTCAATCTCTTGTTTTTCTTCTAGTTGCATTACTATGTAAGTTGGTTCTTTTCCAACTTGTCTTGGATAAGAAATACTGCCTGGATTTAAAACCAAAATATCTTCTATCCTTTCAACACAAGGGATATGTGTATGACCAAATACTACTATATCTGCTTGCTTTACTTTTGCTTCCTCAACAAGAGTATCTAATCCTAAACTCACTCTGTAATAATGCCCATGAGTTAATAACATCTTATGTCCTAATAATGTAATCACCTTTTCTCTATCTAAATTAGAAAAGAAGTCATTATTTCCTGCGACAATTTCCAATGGACAATCACTAATTGCTTCTATATAATCCTCACAACCCTCTGCATCTCCCAGATGAATCACTAAGTCGATTGGACTTTCCTTTACAATTACTTGTTCCAAATTCTCATGTTGTCTATGGGTATCACTTATGATTAAGATTTTCAATTTAATCGCCTCCACACAATCTAGCCTTTGTTTTAGTGGCTATCTCGTTTCGACAAAATGTATTATAACTGATATAAAATAAAAATGCAAGCACTTTTTTTAATTTTTTTAAACTTTTTCAACTTTCGTGTTTTTACAAGTTCTGAAACCCTTGATTTTATTAGTATTTTGACATTTAAAAAAGTTGTTTTTATTTCATATTTTTTTGTGAAATTATTTATTTTTTACTCATTTTGCCCTATTATTGTTTCCTGATAACCCTATCTACTCTTTCCTATTATCGAACTAAGGCTTAAAGTATTTCCTATCCACTTTAAGCCTTATACTTTTAT
>CAJFOH010000099.1 GCA_904395845.1 uncultured Lachnospiraceae bacterium | reverse complement strand
GTTGTTTGACAACGACAGAAGGTTATAACTATATTGCTATGAATGATGATGTGTGGGTATATACAGGAATTACTTCTGTTAGTGGTGATGAATCAAACGTTGGTTTTGTTCTTATGAATCAAAGAACTATGGAAACTAGATATTATTCCATTGCAGGAGCGGAAGAATATTCTGCCATGGCATCTGCCGAAGGGCAAGTGCAAAACTTAAAATACAAAGCCACATTTCCATTGTTATTAAACTTATCCAATGAACCAACCTATTTTATGGCGTTAAAAGATGATGCAGGTTTAGTAAAGAAATATGCCATGGTAAATGTTCAGAAATATCAAATCGTTGCTATTGGAGATACGGTTTCTGATTGTGAAAAAGAATACAAGCGTTTATTAAAAGAAAATGGCGTTACAAAAGAAGAAACAAAAGAAGTGGAAACAATTACAGGGGAGATTAAAAAAATAGCCCAAGGAGTTATTGAAGGTAATTCCCATTATTATATTGTGTTGGATAACTCCAATGATATTTTTGACGTATCAGTTGTTGATTTCTTATCTATTATTAAATATGAGGTAGGAGATAGGATTACACTAGAATATACAAAAGGTGAAACATCAAATGTTGTACTAGGAATAAATAAGTAACAGCATATATGAGTGATTGTAAGGGAAAAAATCTAATACCATTTTAAAGAACATGGATTGAAAAAAGAAGAAAAGCGATTGCCAAAATTGATAAAGGGCAATCGCTTTTTTTATTGGATTTTATGTAATCAAATATTTTAGTCACTTTATTATGCAAATAATCCCATTACAAAGATAATAAAAATTAAAACAGGAGCAATGTAACGAATTAAAATGCTATAAGCACGATAGAAGTAAAATTTCATTCCATTTAATTCAACTTCTGCCTTAACATTGTTAAGTCCCCAAATATATCCTACAAAAATAGTAGTACAAAATGCCCCTATTGGCATTAAAAGCTTGTCTGTAATAAAGCCTAACGTATCAAAAATATTTAATCCACCAATGGTAACATGGGAAAGAGGTCCCATAGATAGAGAGGCAAAAATTCCTACAATTCCCATTGCAATAGCTAAGATAAAGGTTACTTTTTTTCGATTCCACTTATAAGTATCAATAAAATAAGCAGATACAACCTCTAATAAAGACATAGAAGATGTAATGGCAGCTAAAAATACTAAAGTAAAGAATAATAAACCAAAGATAGAACCAAATGGCATAATTTCAAAAATAGCAGGGATAATAGAGAAAATAAGTCCAGGTCCCGCTGCTGGTTCATATCCAAAGGAAAATACTGCTGGTAGGATAACAAGACCAGATAAAAGAGCCATAAGGGTATCAAGTCCAATAATAAAAAATGTATTAGTTGTTAAGTTAGAATCTTTTTTAATATAGCTACCATAAGTAACCATAATTCCCATACCTAAACTAAGGCTAAAGAAAATTTGTCCCATAGCGCTCAGTAGCATATTGGAAGTAGTAGAAGCATCCTTAAATACTTCTGTATTAGGTACAAATAAAAATTTTACACCTTCTATTGCATTTGGTAATGTTAGAGAACGAATTACTAATCCAATTAATAAAATAAATAATGCTGGAAGCATAAATTTACTTGCTTTCTCAATTCCACCAGAAACTCCAAGAGTAACTACACAGGCAGTTAAACCTAAAAAGAGAAGATGGAAAATAACTGGTTCTACTGGGCTTGCTACAAAGTTATTAAAATAAGCAACTTTGTCAGCACCAAAATCAGCGCCTATAAGGTAAGAGAAAATGTATTTTAATACCCAACCACCAACAATGCTGTAATAAGATAAAATTAAAAATG
The DNA here is from genome assembly GCA_904395845.1 of uncultured Lachnospiraceae bacterium. Classification (GTDB taxonomy): domain Bacteria; phylum Bacillota; class Clostridia; order Lachnospirales; family Lachnospiraceae; genus Fimimorpha. Next base: position 1,501 of record CAJFOH010000099.1, on the reverse strand, counting down.
CACCAATAACACCAATTGCACCAACGAAAGTCCACTTTTTATTTAACCTTTGAAACGCACCAATGGCATTTAAGTTTGTATTACGCCCAATTACCATTTCTGATAGCATAACTGGTACTCCTAAAATAAGTGCAAATAAAAAGTATGCAATAATGAAAAATCCCCCACCACTATTTCCTGCTACATATGGAAATTTCCAAAGATTACCTAAGCCAATGGCTGAGCCAGCAGCGGCAAGGATAAAACCAATGGATGAACTAAAACTTCCACGATTCGCTTGTTGCTTTGACATATGATATCCTCCTAAAAAAAATTTTTTAATAGTTTATCATAGGTGCAGTGAAATAGCAAGTTAAAAGAATAAAGTTTTAAAGCTTTGTTGTGACAAAAATATCATAAATGGCTTTAATCGCTCTTTCAAAATCAGAATTAGACACTCCAATAATAATATTTAATTCGCTAGAGCCTTGGTCAATCATTTTTACATTCACATTTGCATGAGCAAGGGCAGAAAAAATTCTACCAGCAGTACCACGAGTAGATTTCATACCACGACCAACAACAGCAATTAAGGCTAAATCAGCTTCTAAGTCAATAGAATCTGGGTGAACAAGGCGATGAATACCTGCCAATACTTTTTGTTCATATTCTTCAAATTCACTTTGATGTACAAAGACAGTTAATGTATCAATTCCAGAAGGAACATGTTCAAAAGGAATTCCATATTCTTCAAATACTTGTAATACCTTTCGGCCAAATCCAACTTCAGCATTCATCATATCTTTTTCAATATTAATGGAACAAAATCCTTTTTTTCCAGCAATACCAGTAATGGTATATTTAGGACTTCTACAAGTATCCTCTACAATTAATGTTCCTTTTTCTTCAGGAGCATTGGTATTTCGTATATTAATTGGTATTCCTTCTTTTCGCACAGGGAAAATCGCATCTTCGTGGAGAACAGTAGCGCCCATATAGGAGAGTTCTCGAAGTTCACGATATGTAATAGTTTCAATAACAGATGGATTATTAATAATGCGAGGGTCAGCCACTAAAAAGCCAGATACATCAGTCCAGTTTTCATACATATCAGCAAAAATAGCCTTTGCAACTAGAGAACCAGTAACATCAGAACCACCTCTTGAAAATGTAGTAATACTTCCATCTGGAAAACTACCATAAAATCCAGGGATAACAGCTCGTTCCACAGACTGTAAACGATTGGATAATGCTTTGTTTGTTTTATCACTATCTAGCTGCCCGTTTTCATGGAAGAATATAACTTCAGAAGCATCAATAAATTCATATCCTAAATAATGGGACATAATAATTCCATTTAGATATTCTCCACGAGAAGCTGCATAGTCCTTTGTTGGATGTTCTAATAAAATTTGTTGGATACGTTCAAATTCAGAGTCTAGACATAAATCCAATGCAAGACCTTCAATAATTTCGTTAAAACGATGTTGAATTGTTTTTAGTATATGAGAAAACTCTTTTC